>JAYKGU010000314.1:0-29245 GCA_035285585.1 Synechococcales cyanobacterium | reverse complement strand
CTCAGAAAACCCAGAGCACTTGCTGGCCCAGGAAATTGATGCTTCTGGGCGACGGGCCGATATTGCTCGCCTGATTGAACGCATGGGCCGCAGCGACTACCGCCTCACGGTGATTCACGGTCAATCGGGGGTGGGCAAAAGCTCCATCCTTCAAGCAGGCTTCATTCCCAACCTGCGGCAAACCATCATCGGCACGCGGGAGGTTCTGCCCGTTTTGGAACAGGTCTATGCCGACTGGCTACCCAGCCTGGGGCAGGCCCTGATGAAGGCTGTCGGCGAACAGCGCCAGAGTGTGCCGGTGCAGCGGGATTGGTTCGATTCGGAGGCGGCCATTCTCCAGCAGCTTCGCTGTAATAGCGACAGCAACCTGATTACGGTGCTCATTTTTGACCAGTTTGAAGAGTTCTTTTATGTGTGCAAAGACCCCATGCAGCGGCGGGGGTTTTACCTGTTTCTCAAACAGTGCTTGAACGTTCCCTTTGTCAAAGCAGTCATTTCCATCCGGGAGGACTACCTGCACGGGCTGCTGGAAATGACTCGCCTGGTGGATTTCGACGTAATTAATAACAATATTCTGGACAAGTCTATCCTCTACTATCTGGGCAACTTTTCGCGGGAGGAGGCCCGCTCCGTCATCCGTCAGCTCACCCAGCAAACCCCTTTTTCCATGGAGCCAGACCTGGTGGATACCCTGGTGGACGACCTGGCTCGGGAACTGGGGGAAGTCAGCCCCATCGAGCTGCAGGTGGTGGGTGCCCAGCTCCAGTCGGAGGAAATTACCACCCTGCAAGCCTATCGCGAGCGGGGGCCAAAGGAAAAGCTGGTGACCCGCTATCTGGAGGCCGCGATAGAAAACTGCGGCCCGGAAAACCAGAAGATCGCTAGGCAAATCCTCTATGCCCTGACGGATCAGCAGGGCACCCGCCCCCTGCGTACCTGGGCCGAGCTGGCGGATGATGCCGAGGTGGATGATGTCACCCTGAATATGGTGCTGAAAATTCTGGTGGGGGCTGGACTGGTGTTTGAGCTGCCAGAGGCCTCTATGCGCTACTACCAACTGGTGCATGACTATCTGGTGCCCTTTCTGCGCCAGGGGCAGGAGCCAGAGCTGCAGGTGGAGCTACGGCAAACCAAAGCCCAGCTCAAGCAGGCCCTCTTGCAAGAACAGCAGGAGCGACGACGGGCGGAGATTGCCGAAATTAAAGCCCTCAATGCCCTGGCCCAGGCGCTGCTGCTGTCGGACGACCACCTGGGGGCACTGATGACCAGCGTTAAGGCGGCCCGCAACTTGATTGCCGCTCAGTTTGCGGCGGATTGGTCGCCCACTTCCCGGCCCCAGCGCGTGGTCGGCCCGTCCATTCCCGAAGCGATCGCCACGGAAACCACCGAACGCCTCCGGGACACCCTGGCCCATGTGCGGGAGGTGAACCGCCTGGAGGGCCATGATGGCACGGTCTTTAACGTTGCCTTCAGCCCCGATGGCACCCTGATTGCCTCCGCCAGTGCCGACCACACCGTGCGTCTGTGGGATGTGAATGGGCGATCGCGCCACATCTACAACGGCCACCGCGACCATGTGTTTGGGCTGGCCTTTAGCCCCGACAGTAGCCTGATTGCCTCCGCCAGCGCCGACCGGACGGTGCGCCTGTGGCGGTGCCGGGGGGGTGCTCCAGTGCAGGTGTTGAAAGGACATGGCGATCGCGTCTTCAGTCTGGCCTTCAGCCCCAGCGGTCAGCTCCTGGCCTCCGCCAGCGAAGACGGCACCATCCATCTGTGGGATCGGCAGATTGGCTGGGAGCAGGCCAAGGTCTTTCAGCGGGGGGTGGGGGTGTTTGGCGTCACCTTCAGCCCCGATGGGCAAACCATCGCCGCCGCCTGCGAGGGGGGTAAAATTCGCCTCTGGAGACCGGATGGTACCCTGCTGCGGGAAATCAAAGGCCACGACGAAAACGTCTTCTGTGTGGCCTATAGCCCTGATGGCGGTTCCTTTGCCTCGGCGGGGGCAGATGGTCGGGTCAAGCTCTGGAGCCACATGGGCGAAGAGCTGAGCGTTATCCAGCGCTTTGGAGCGATGGCCTTCTGCGTCAAGTTCAGCCCCGACAGCCAGATACTGGCCCTCACCACGGCGGATGGGCTGGTGCGTCTGTGCAATTTGCAGGGCCATGAGCTGCAAACCTTTCGGGGCCACAGCGGTACGGTATTTGGGGTGGGCTTCAGCCCCGATGGGCGGCTCCTGGCCTCTACCGGGGAAGACCAGATCGTGCGGATCTGGAGCCTCAACGGCATTGGCCTGCATGTCACCCAGGGGCATCGGGGGCGCATCCTCGACGCCAGCCTGAGTGCCGATGGGCAGCTCCTGGCCTCCGCCGGAGAAGACGGTACGGTCAAACTCTGGCAGGCCAGTGGCCAGCTCCTCAAAACTTTTTACGGCCACGACGCTATCGTCCGCAGCGTCAGCTTTAGCCCCAATGGCCAGCTGATTGCCTCCGCCAGCAACGATCACACCGTCAAGCTCTGGCGTACCGATGGCACCCTGCTGAGAACCTACAGCAACCACTTTGGCAGCGTGCGCCATGTCAGCTTCAGCCCCGATGGTCAACTTTTGGCCTCGGCGGGCAACGATCGCATCCTGCGGCTGTGGGGGCTGGACGGGACTCTGGTGCAGCCCTTCTACGGCCACCAGGCCCGTATCCTCAGCGTTAGCTTTAGCCCCGATGGCCAACTCATCGCCTCCGCCAGCGGACGGGCGGTGATGCTCTGGCGGCTGAGTGGCGATCGCCTCGCCCTGCTGGAAGGTCATGATGCCCGTGTATTGGCGGTTAGCTTCAGCCCCGATGGTCAGCTCATCGCCTCGGCCAGTGCGGATCGAAGTATCAAACTCTGGCACCGCCATGGCCACCTGCTGAAGACCTTCCGGGGGCACGAAGCCTGTGTCAGGGGGGTCTGCTTCAGCCCCGATGGCCAGTGGCTGGTGTCCTTTGGGGGCGATCGCGTGGTGAAGCTCTGGGCGCTGGATGGCAGCACTGTGCAAACCCTGAGGGGTCATCTATCGTCCATTTGTGCCGCCGGATTTACGGCCAACGGTCAGGCACTCATTTCCTTTGGCGAAAACAGTCTGGTCAAAGGCTGGCAGATTGAGCTACCCAAGGATAGGGACGCTTCCTATGCTACGGGGCAATTGGCCACGCCCAACCTGACGCTGACCTTTAACACCGCCCCGCCCGACCCGACCCCCATTGGCGCTGCCGAACTGGATGTCTTGCTGGTACGAAGCTGCCGCTGGCTGGAAAACTATCTCACCTACAATCAGGCGCTGAGTGAGGGCGATCGCCACCTGTGTGATCCTATTCTGTGATCCTATTTTGTAAGGGGGATTCTGGAGGGGGTGAATGGTCTTTAAAGGGATTGCCAAGTATCCCACAATCAGGGAGTCTTTTAAAATAAGTATTAAGAATATCGGCATTATAGAGTTAGGAGCGATCGCACCCATGGGTTTCATTACAAAACTGCTCGGAGGAATTTTCTCGTTGATCGGGGGCATCTTTGGTTCCCTGGCCAAGCTGGCGGGAGTGGGCAAAAAGTCCGACTATTTCCTGGAGTTAGACGAATCCAAATCGGCTGGAACGCAGCCATCCGCAACGGCCAAGCCCGCTGAGCCAACCCCAGCCCCTGCTAAGCCAGAGCCTGCTCGTTCCCAGGCAACTGCTGCCCCGGCCCCTAAGCCCGCTGCCAAATCCGCTGCTAAGCCTGCAGCCCCTGCTGCAGCTCCCGCTAGTGCAATGGCCTCCAGCAACGGTAAGGTAGAAGGGGAGACGACTTTTGCCCCCAACCTGATGAGTCTGTCCACCAATGGTGGGCGTCGTCGTCCGGGGCCAAGCCTCAGCCCGTTCATGGACATGGCCAAGCAGGTTACCCTCCCGGCCAATGCCCGCAAGTAGCCTTTACTGGGCCTGATGGTGTAAAAACGTCAGGCCACTGTAGAGTTGAAATGCCGGATCCCAATTGGTTTCAGCCTTCCGAAAGAGATTGATATGGGAGTCGAGACCGTCCACCAGGTCAAGGTGGTCGAGGGCCGTTTCGGCAAATCCCGTAAAGCTTTCCTGGGTGAGAACGTGGGTCAGGTTGTGGGAGATCTGCGCCATCAGATGATTCCACTTGAGCCGAATGGTCGACTGGGGGAAGGGCGGCTGGCGGCTACCTGACCCTGGGGCGTTCTCCGAAGGGAATTGGTAGGTTCTATCGCAGAACCGCAGGATGCTCTGGCGTTCAATCAAGTGCAAATCGCAGACCTGGGCATAGTCCTGGGTCTGCTCTTTTCGCTTCAGTTTGTTCCAGGCCCCCAGATCGACCACTTGCTCAAAAATCGGGAGCTGTCCTGTGACCCGCTGGGCCACCTCCGACCACTGAAACTCGATGGAGCCAAGCTGTCCGGCATTATTGTGGCAGATTGCTACGGGATGGGGCCGATCGGCTTGAATTGACTGCACCCGAAACACATGGAGGGCTTTGAGCCGCGCCAGGGATGCCCAAAAGGCGGGAATGCCCGATTGGAGTAACTCCTCCCCATAGACCTGCAGCTCGGGCATGGCCCCGGTGCGGTAGAGCCGCCAGCCGCGACTGGGCAGGTGCATCTGGGCCGTATAGAGGTCAAGCCGCATAATGCGGGCAAGCTGCTGCACGGCGTTGGGGCGATCGCCCCCAGTCACGGGTTTGAGCACCAGAAAGCCAATGCCAGTATTGAGCGGGTCGGTGCTGGCCTGGGCGATCGCTGCCTGCCGCCGCGCTGCCTCAGCCGCCTTGATGCGATCCAGCCCCCGACGAGCCTGCAGAGCCACTTTGGGGTTGCTGCCCTGCCGCAGCAGGCGGCGGTAAATGTCTTCTGCTGCCGCAGTTTTCTGAGCGGCTTCCTGAATTTGGCCGAGGTAAAGCTGCACCCAGGGGTCGTGGGGTTTTTGCTGCAGCAACGGTTTTAGCAGGCGGGTGGCCGTCTTAAAATCTCGGCGTTCAATGGCGGCAGCGACGTCTTCGAGCATCAAATTCCCGTTAAAATATTTTCAAACTTTGCTAGGTCTGAAATCCTGGAGCCATGGTATCCCAATCGTCGATTGACCCGGTAGGGGCAGCCGACGACGTAGGGGTAAATGGCCATCCGTCACTCGTGAATAAACAAGGAGAACCGGAGTCAAAATAGCCATTCATTCACTTATTTCTGGGCATCAGCGCACCATCCAGGACTTTTTCCCCAGCTTGTCGCGACAGCGCTGGGCGTAATATTGGGCGGCCCCATCCTGGGCACACGCCTCTAAAACTGCTTCAAACTGCTCCAGGGCGCGAGCATACTCCAAATCCTGGTAGCAGCGCACCCCTGTTTGAAACGTGGCTAGCGTGTGCTGCTTGCAGGCCAGCAGGTCGGGCGGATCGGCTTCATAAATTTCATAGATATCCAGGGTTTCTTCCATGCCCCGTACCGGGGTCGCACCCAGGTAGCGGTGCTGATAGGTGTGGCGCAGCAGGGCCAGGGTTTGTCCGCTGATCAACAGGCTGGCCTGGAAATCTTTGGTCAATCCCTCCACCCGCGAGGCCCGGTTCACGTCGCAGCCCACCACGGTCGTATCCCAGCGGTTTTCTCCGCCCACCGTCCCCAGAATAATTTTGCCTGTGTGGATGCCAATGCCAATGCGCACGGGAGGTTGCTGAGGAGCACGCTGCTGATTATAGGCTTCTAACTGTTGCAGCATGGCCAGTCCGGCCTTAATGGCTTGGTCGGGGCTGTCGTCCTCCTCAAATAAGGCCATGATGCCGTCGCCGATGTACTTGTCGATGAAACCACCGTTTTGGGCGATCGCCGGTTCCATGCGTCGCAGATAGGTGTTGATGAACTGGAATGTTTCTTCTGGATTCATCGCTTCACTGAGCTGGGTGAAGGAGCGAATATCGGCAAACAGCATGGTCATCATCACCACCTTGCTGTCCCCCAGGCGCACATCGGTGGGGCGCTGATAGCCCAGGGCACTGAGGAAATTACGAGGGACAAAGTGGCCAAAGGCGACGAATGAGCTTTTCAACTGTTTCGTCATTTCCTCAAAGGTTTGGGCCAGGGCGTACAGTTCCGAGGGGTTCTTCCCCACCTGCAGCGTCTGGATATCCTGTTCATCGTGGATGGAATCTACCAGATTTTTCGTGGCCCGCTCCAGCTTGAGTACGGGGTTGACGATCTGGCTGGACACCACGACCCCCAGCCCCAGGGCTGCCAGTACGGTGGCCGAACACAGGACAAAGGTAATCAGCCGGTTGCGGTAAATCTCTGCCATGAAGTGGCGCTCGTGGATCAGGATATAGGCCGACCACCTGAGGCCATAGTCGTCTTGAATGGGCAGGGAGAACCAGAAGTAGCGATCGCCCTGAAACTCAACCCGCTGGAGGGAATCTGGCTCGGATGAGTCGCGGGAGGGGTGCGATCGCCCCACAATATCGCTGATCACCGATTCCTGGATGTCGCGGGCTGGTGTCAGTTGCAGGCCCGACTGCTCGCACTCCTGGCTGATATAGCTGGTGGTGATCTGATCGTTTGAGGTGGATAGGAGCCGGTCTTCCTGGTCCAGGATGAAGATTTGGCCGTCGGCGGGGGGAATGTCCAGATCCGCCAGCAGGTCGATCAGGAAGGTGCGCACGTCGGAAAACAAAAAGTCGCCCCCCAAAACCCCCTGAAACTCGCCATTGACGCTGGCCCGTCGCACGGCAGTAATCACCGGGCTGCTGGTGGTCAGGTCGCAGTACACCTCGCTCCACCCTGCGTTGGGCTGGTTGCTGTAGTCGGGGGTCTCTGTTTCGCTAAACCACCAGGGCCGCTTGCGGGGGTCGTAGGGGTTATTCCCCGGCGGGGCTAGTGCTTCATCGGCAACTTCCAGTTGACCGTTGGGATCCAGGACTTCATATTGCCGAAATCGCGAGTTGGTGGCGGGTTCGGCACGGGAAATGGCAATAATCCAATCTGAGTCGGGGTCGTCTTCCTCCCGCGGGCGATACTCGGCACCAAAAAACGTCCCATCCCTGGTGCCCAGGTAGATGTGGTTGATGGAGCGGTTGAATTCGTTATTCATTTCTCGACTTCCCGTAGCTTGAGCCACCGGGAAGGCAGCGGAGAGCTGGCGGGCAAAGTGGCGCTCTAACTGGCGGGGATCGTTGGGATTGAGAACACCCGAGGCGATCGCATTGGCATTCAATCGGTTAATAAAATGGGGCGTTGTCAGGTAAAACCCCACCCGGTCCCGAATGCGGTTTGAGATCTGGGCCACCAGGTCTTCAGCGATTTTTTCGATCGACCGCTGGCTGCTGGAATAGGCTAAAAGCCCCACTACCGCCGCTGGCATAAAGGTGAGTACCAGAACCGGCAGGGTGATAAAAGCACGGATAGAAATTTTCATAAGGGGGGCAACCAGAGGATGCGAGTTTGTTGTCCAGGAACGACTGAGGAGAGATGCCGCAGTGTGATATTGGTGGAACTACGCGATAGTAAGCTACAGTATGGCTGCTCATCCCTTAGATTGGCACGATTCTTTACAGGAATTTTTCCCACCAGAGAAACCACCAAATAGCTGCTTCCGGTTCGTTCAACCGATGAAGCGTAACTGCTCAGGCTGCCCTCTCCCTAAATCCCTTTCCCCAGGGAGAGGGACTTCAATCCGGTTCCTCTTCTCCCCAGGGAGAAGGGGCTAGGGGATGAGGGCAGTTCAGGCTCCAGGTCAAGCCTGAGTAGTTACCATCAACCAGCGGCAGCTAAACCCTTAAGATAAGGATCGGTGAGGTCTTCCCCGTCATCGTTCAACCATTAGGGCCGCCTATGTCTGACCCGTCTGCTCAAGTCGTCGTCATTGAGCATCCCCTGATTCAACACAAGCTGACGCTCATGCGTCAGGTAGAAACCAGCACGGCGGAGTTTCGGGCGCTGCTGCGGGAAATCAGCCTGCTGCTGGCCTACGAGGTGACCCGCGATTTGCCCACGAAGCTACAGCCCATCAAAACCCCGATGGCCGCCATGCAGGCCCCCGTCCTGGCACCGGAGAAAAAGCTGGTGATTGTCTCCATCATGCGAGCCGGTCAGGGCATTTTGGACGGCATGTTAGAGCTGATTCCCTCCGCACGGGTGGGGCATATTGGGCTGTATCGCGACCCCCGCACCCTGGTGGTGATTGAATATTACTTCAAAGTGCCCCACGATGTGGAGGAGCGCGACATCCTGGTGGTTGACCCCATGCTGGCCACGGGCAATACCGCCGTCGCCGCCGTGAATCGGCTCAAGCAAACTAACCCCCATTCCATCAAATTCGTCTGCCTGCTGGCCGCCCCGGAAGGGATCCGCCACTTCCACAGTATTCACGCCGACGTACCGATTTACACGGCAGCCGTTGATGAGCGTTTGGATGAGCATGGTTACATCATTCCAGGGCTGGGGGATGCGGGCGATCGCCTCTTCGGCACCAGATGATTTCTCCTCTCTGTCTCCTGCATTTACATTGAGGTGGGCGGTGCCCACCCTACGTTTTCTGCTCTGTCTCCTGCGTTTACATTCAGGTGGGCTAAGGCGATTTCCAGGAAAAAATTTACCCTCAGTTGAACGGTTGGTAAGGGCAAATGGCCATTTGCCCCTACATCGTCCGGTAGGATCATTCTCAAAAATCTCCCAAGTTCTTTCATCTTTTGTCTTAAATGGAAGGCTATATTGTTTCTCTGATTATCTTCACTGCCGTTTTTGCCCTATTCAGCCTGGGGTTGAATTTGCAGTGGGGCTTTACCGGGCTGATTAACTTTGGCCATGTGGCCTTTATGGTGGTGGGGGCCTACCTGGTGGTGATGCTCACCCTGCCCGGCTACCTGAAGGCCATCCCTGAGCGTCTGGTGGCGGAGATTGGCTGGATTCGTGACTCCCCTCAGCTTTCCAACTGGCTCTTGCAAACGCAAGCCCTGCTGCCCGCCCAAATTCCCCTCTGGCTGGCGGTGCTGCTGGGGGCGGCGGCGGCGGCCCTCCTGGGGTTGCTCATGGGCATCGCTACCCTGAAGCTGCGAGAAGACTATCTGGCGATTGTCACCATTGGCGTGGCGGAAATCATCCGGCTGGCGGCCCTGAATGAGGAATGGCTGACCCGTGGCTCCTTTGGCATCCAGCAGTTTCCCCTGCCCCTGGCTACCCTGAACCCTAATCTGGTGGTGCGGATTGCCATGATCGTGGTGTTGACCGCTATTGTCGGTCTGGGAATTGGGTATCTGTGGCGCTGGGTGCGGCGGCGGATCAAGTCGGCCCTGGTTGCGCCACTTCTCGTCAGCAGTGGGGCGATCGCCCTTTATATTGCCCTGCTGGTGCCCCTGCTCTACGCCATCTCGGCCCTGTGTCGGGGATTGGTGGCGATCGCCGATGTGCCCGACTGGGGCGTGGCCCTGGTGCTGTTGGTGCTGCTTTTAGGTGGGGGCGGACTCTATGCCTGGAGTGGCCGCCGCCTGCTGCCCCGTCTGCCTGCCCAGCCCGAGGGAACGGCCCTGCTGGCGGCGGTGGTGATCAGCGGTCTGGGGCTGTGGGTCTATGGCTATGCCGCCTCGGCCCTGTACCACTATGAGCGCAACCCGGTGAAGACGGGCCTCATGTGGCTGTCGGTGATTATCGTGGCGCTGGTGTTTGCGGGCTTGCAGCGGCTGGTGCGATCGCCCTGGGGCCGGGTGCTCAAAGCGATCCGCGAAGATGAAGAGGTGGCGCGGGCGCTGGGTAAAAACGTCTTCTGGTACAAGCTGCAGGCGCTGATGCTGGGGGGGGCGATCGCCGGAATTGCGGGAGCGCTCTATGCCTGGCAGCTCACGACGGTTTATCCCGACAATTTTCGCCCGCTGGAGACCTTCAATGCCTGGACGATTGTGGTGCTGGGGGGCGCGGGCAGCAATGTGGGAACGCTCCTGGGAGCGGCCATCTTCTGGGCCTATCAAACCCTCACCCGGTTTTTCCTGGAGGATCTGATTCCCCTGGGAGACGCCCAGCTCGGCGCGTTTCGCATTATGCTGATTGGCTTGCTGCTCATGGTATTGATGATTTGGCGGCCCCAGGGCATTTTAGGCAAATCGGAGGAACTCACCCTTGGTCGATAAGAACCCAGCGCCCCATTCCCTCAGCGAAGTGGCGGCAGAATCAGCCGTCGAAACCACCGTATCCGCCCAGGCAGATACCGACAACTTGCTGGTTGCCAGTCAGCTCACCAAGAACTTTGGTGGTCTCAAAGCAGTGGATGCGGCCTCCCTGATCGTTCCCAGCGGCAGCATTGCAGGGCTGATCGGCCCCAATGGCGCAGGCAAAACCACCCTGTTCAACCTGCTGTCCAACTTCATTCGGGCCGATGGCGGCGAAGTGATTTTTGACGGCGACCCCATCCATCACCTCCAGCCCCATGAGGTGGCCCAGCGGGGCCTGGTGCGTACCTTTCAGGTGGCGCGGGTGCTCTCCCGCATGTCGGTGCTGGAGAACATGCTGCTGGCCACCCAGCACCAGGCGGGGGAGAATTTCTGGCAGGTGTGGCTGCAGCCCCAGCGGGTGCGAATGGAGGAGGCCCAGCAGCGATCGCGCGCCCTGGAGATCCTGGAGTCCGTCGGCCTTGCCCACATGGCTCACGAATATGCAGGGGCGCTCTCCGGCGGCCAGCGCAAGCTATTGGAAATGGCCCGTGCCCTGATGGTGCGCCCCCAGCTTATCTTGCTGGACGAACCCGCCGCCGGGGTGAACCCCACTTTGATTAACCAGATCTGCGACCACATCCGCACCTGGAATCAGCAAGGGATGACGTTTCTGATCATTGAGCATAATATGGACGTGATCATGTCTCTGTGCGATCGCGTCTGGGTGTTGGCCGAGGGCCGCAATCTGGCGGCGGGCACACCTGAAGAAATTCAAAAGAATGAGCAGGTTCTGGCAGCCTATCTAGGAAACTAGGGACGAGAGAGCTTTCAGTGCGCGGGTACGGCTAATAAAAAAGCTGGCCATTACAGCCAGCCCAGGTTACGTTGCGTTCTCTAATTGGAAGAAATCTGCGCTGCGCGTTCCCAAATCGGCAGGCGATCTGCCAGGACATCCCCCGAAAGAGGTTTGTCCTGCTCCATCGCATAGTGTAACAGGATACAAAGCCCTTTTTATAAAACTTCACGGGAATTTTGGAGCATCCGCGCAAATTTTGATTTCGACAGGGATGTTCCTCGTAAGTAGGTCAGCACGATTAAATTCATGTTATGGCGTTACGCTTTCGCGTTAGGACATTCAAGAGGTGTGGAACCCCCGTGTCGCGGGGGTTCCACACTCAAACCTTAGCCCGTAGGCTATAGAAAACCGGGGGAGCGCCCCGGTCTTCTAAGAACCCTCGTTTTTCGATGCAGTTCTACTTAGGCAAGGTCAGGGATTTAGGAGATTTCCAGGAAAAAAATTATCCTCGGTTAAACGGTTGGTAAGGGCAAATGGCCATTTGTCCCTACGTTGTCTGGTAGGATCATCTTCCAAAATCTCCTTAATAGGTTGAAATTCCCGGTGTAGGGGCATGAAATTCCATGCCCTACAGGCCGGATAATTGCAGGCTCTGGAATTCCATGCCCTACAGGCCGGATAATTGCAGGCTGTTTATAGCGATTCTTAAGACAGCACCCGCAGCAGACCGGGAACTCCGGCTACGATGCCGTAACTGTCAATCTCCTGGAGCGCCTGCTGCATGTGACCCTCCTGCACCTCGTGGGTGACCACCACAATTTCCGCCAGGTTGTCCTGCATGCCGATCTGCACGATGGATTCCAGACTCACCTGGTGATTGCCAAAGCAGGTGCCCAGCTTGCCGATCACCCCCGGCTGATCCTGGGCCAGGATGCGGGCATAGAAGCGGGTTTCCAGCGCCTGCATCGGGGCAATGGTGCAGAAGTGTTGGCGTAGCGGAGCCAGCAGCGGGTCGAGCATGGGGGTGCCGTCGGGTTGGGTGGCCACGCCCCGGCCCACCTTGAGGAGAGCAGCGATGTTGAGAATGTCGGACACCACGGCACTGGCGGTGGGGCCAGCTCCGGCTCCGGGGCCGAAGAACATCACCTGGCCGATGGGGTCGCCCTCGATCAGAATCGCATTGTAGACCCCGTTGACGCTGGCCAGGGGGTGGGCCTTGGGTACCAGGGTGGGATGCACCCGCACCTGGAACTGCTCAACCCCGCTATTGGTGGCGTCTCGCTTCGCCGTGGCCAGCAGCTTGATAACAAATCCGAGGCGATCGGCGTAGGTAATATCAGCAGCGGTAATCTGGCGAATGCCCTCGCAGTAGACCTCGCTTAGGTTAATGCGTCCGCCAAAGGCCAGAGACGCGAGGATGGCGATCTTGTCGGCGGCGTCCAGGCCATCCACATCGGCGGTGGGGTCGGCTTCGGCGTAACCGAGCCGCTGGGCGTCTGCCAGGATAGCGGCAAAGTCACCACCCTCAAGCTGCATCCGGGTGAGGATGTAGTTGGTGGTGCCGTTGACGATGCCCGTGATGGCGGTGATGCGGTTGCCGCAGAGGGACTGCTTCAGCGGCTCAATGACGGGAATGCCGCCCCCCACCGCCGCCTCCAGGAGTACGTAGACGCCCGCCTGGGCCGCCGCTGCAAAGATCTCGTCGCCGTGGCGGGCAATCAGGGCTTTGTTGGCGGTGACCACGTGCTTGCCCTGGGAAATGGCCGTGAGGACGAGCGATCGCGCCGGTTCAATACCGCCCATCACCTCCACCACGATGTCCACCGCAGGGTCAGTGACAATGGCGCTCAGGTCAGTGGTGACGCAGGATTTGGGAAGAGCCACCTGGCGGGGCTTATCGGGCGATCGCACCCCCACTCGATAAATTTGCAAATCTTCAATGAGGGGATGGCGCTGTTCGGGGGTTAACAGGATTTGTGCCGTCCCCGTGCCCACTGTTCCCAGCCCCAGCAAACCGATCTTGAATGCCACAGTCTAACCCTTCCCACATCAGAAATTCCTAGTTAATTGTAGGAGCCTTTGCCCGATGAATGTCCAGGGTGGGAAATTCAGAGAAACAGTGGAATGGGGCGGCCTTACCCTGCTCAGCTTCTCGGCGGATATGAACGGATATGAAGAAACCCACAACAAATATTACAGCTTTGCTGGATTTTCTCGGTGCTCTACCCCCTATCCCATAAGCTGAACTGTATTCGGGGAAAGCGTTTTCCCGAAAGTTTAAAGGCTTGCCATTGCCTGTTACAGGCTCGCTGAGCAAGCACTCCTGATTTTACAAAGAATTAAAACTCGGTCGCTGAGACCTGTCCACATTTAGAGAACATATTAGGGATTATCATGTCTATTCCTCTCCTAAGCTATCCGCCTTCCTCCCAGAACCAGCGCGTGATCGGCTACGAAGTTCCAGGGGACGAACAGCCCCGCATCTATACCACCGACACCCTGCCCAGCGCTGCGGAGATGGATGCCATTATTTCCGCCGCCTACCGGCAAATTTTTAACGAGCAGCAGGTGCTGGCCAGTAACCGCCAGACCCGCCTGGAGTCGCAGCTACGCTCCGGTCAAATCACCGTCAAAGACTTCATCCGGGGTCTCGCTACCTCCGAGGTGTTTCGGGCACGCAACTACGACGTCAACAGCAACTATCGCTTTGTGCAAATGTGTGTGCAGCGGATTCTGGGGCGGGATGTGTATGGCGATCGCGAAAAACTCTCCTGGTCCATCGTGCTGGCCACCAAAGGGCTAAACGGCTTCATCAATGAGCTGCTCAACACCGAGGAATATCGAAACAACTTTGGCGATACCATCGTTCCCTACCAGCGGCGGCGCATCCTGCCCCAGCGAAGCCAGGGCGATCTGCCCTTTGCCCGCATGGCCCGTTATGGAGAGGACTATCGCGACAGATTACCCCAGCCGATGCCCTCTGACCCGTTTGAGCGGTTCAACTTCGAGCGATTTGTCAAGCGCACCAACTGGCGGTCGGTTTCTGGGGTGCTGGCCCTCACGGCGGGCATTGTAATCTTCATGCTGGCTTTTAGTCTCACGGTGAATGGCCTGGGCAGCTAGCAAGGGGAGTGTTTGTGTGATGGGTAGCTGCTCAGGCTGCCCTCACCCTAAATCCCTCTCCCCAGGGAGAGGGACTTCGACCTGGTTTCTCTTTTCCCCAGGGAGAAGGGGCTGGGGGATGAGGGCAGGTCTGGCTCTATAGCGCTACGCTTTCGCGTTAGGACGTTCAAGAGGTGTGGAACCCCTGCGTCGCGGGGGTTCCACACTCAAACCTTAGCCCGTAGGGCTCTATTTCAAGCCTGAGTAGTTACCTTGCATTGGTGGGCGTAGGCGATCGCCTCCGGGAAAAATTGGCGAAAGTGGGAATCTAAGGCGGCATAATTGCGCTCCAACTCCGCCTCTGCCCCTGCTAAAGGATTGGGATGCTTCAGTCGTCTGGCGATGCGGCTGAGCACCAGGCCGACGCCCGCCACCGTTTGGCAGGAGTTGAGCCAGTCGTGGTCAATCATAGCGGCGATCGCCCCCCGCACCCGCTGGGGCAGGTAGCCTTCGTAGCCGGGTAGCTGGGTGTAAATTTCCCGAATAAAGGTTTGCAGGTTTCGGGACGAATAGGTCTGCCAGTGCTGGTGCAGGAAGTGGTCATAGCAAACGTCCACAATGATCCCCGCAAACCGCCGCCGCTCTGTGCTGATGGTATGTTTGCTCAGGCGCACGATGGCGTGATGGTCGGTGAACTGGTCAATGGCCCGGTGCTGCCGAATCCCGGCAATGATGGTCGGGGTGAGGCGTGGATCGGGTGCACCCTTGACAAAGTCGGCCATCAAATTACCCAGGCGTGATTCACAGGATGGTGCAGCCAGGTAAAGATGGGCCAAAAAATTCATGATTCCCCTTGTTGGTTTCCCTAATCGTCGATCGCCCTCCCCCCCTGATACAGGTCGCTGACCAGCTCATCAATGGCGCGATCGCACGCTGCCACCTGATCCGCTGATTGCTGCTGAGACGTGAGGTCAAGCCGCTGTTGAGCGAGTGCCATCAGGCGATCGCCCCCCTGCCCCTGCAGCCGCGCCACCGGCGGGATGGGCAACTGGCGAAGCTGGGGCGGCCCCACCCGCAGGTAACCACCGCTCAGCCCATTGCCGCCAAACAGATGGCGGAAAAGCTGGCTGACGAAGGCGCTGTTCAAAAGGCCCAGCAGCACCACCAGGGGCACGGTTTGGCACTGAATAATCGAGGTGGACTTGCCCGCTAGAAAGGCCCCCGTTGCATCTAAACCGCACTCCAGCCGTTTTGTCAGCCCTGCCACAATTAGCTTGGGTTGGGTGGCTTGATGATAGCGCGTGGGCAGTTGGCTTTGCAGCCACGGGGCCGACACAACCGGGTGTCGGTAGCGATCGCCCAGATACTGCATGGGTTTCTGCCCCCAGAGAAGCGCATAGGGATCGAGGGTGCCGCTGTTCACGACTTTGAGATCGGCAGGATCGGGGTTGGGGCGATCGCCCATTTGTTCTTTAAGCAGATACGCTTCCGCCACCGTTGCCGCCCCCAAAATTTGGGCGATCGCCCCCAGACAGGGCCAATTGGGCTGAAGGTTCACGGGTTTGGATGAAACTGCCGCTGACCGGAGCAGCCAGGTTCCGCTGGGTGAAACGAAATCGCGATAAGCGCAGGCCTGGCTGGTTTTGACCCGCTGCAGGTCCGCCATGATTTCGCAGGCAATTCTGGGATCATCGGTTGGGAACGCTGTGCCCTGGGAAATCTCCCGCTTGCGCACCACGTACACGAGGGGATAGACCGAGGCGGCAAATGCCTGGGTCTGGCTATAGTCACGGATGGCCAGGAGTTGGCTGGTGTGGGCCAGGAGCGATCGCACCGCCGCCGTATATTCCGCGGAGGCCAGTTTGTTGGGCACCACAAAGCTGTGCCGTCCACCGGGCCGACACAGGGCCACCGCCCGCTCAATGAACACGCAAAACAGATCCCAATTGCCCACTGCCGTCTGGTAGCGGTGGGTGCAGTAGCGCCGCCAGTGGGGCACATGCACGGACATGCCCACGGAGTCCAGGTAGGGGGGATTGCCCACCACCACGTCGAACCCTCCGGCGGCCATGGCCTGGGGAAATGTCGCCTGCCAGAGAAAAGCTCCGTCCCTCTCCTCGGTTGGATATTCTTCAGCCTGATCCCCCGGCTCCATCAGCGCATTGCCCCGGCACAGGCGATCGCCCAACTCCGGCAGAGAGAAATCCCCTTCCCGCTCCATGTCCCCATTGAGCAGAAGCTGAAACCCCAGGGCCAGACGGGCGACCTCAACCGCAGCGGGATCGAGATCGACGCCGAACAGGTGCGATCGCAGGATCTGCTCCCGTTCAATACGGCTGAGCCACCAGCGGCCCTGGGAGTCGCGATAGATGGGCCAGTCGGCACGGGGTGGAGAATCCGCAGACGATGGGGGATTGAGCTGGGCCACCCACTGCTGCAGTCGCCAGTCGAGCAGGGTTTGGTAGGCGATTACCAAAAAAATACCGCCGCCACAGGCCGGGTCCAGGATGCGGAACACCGGGGTTGGGGCAGCGGTGAGGTAGGGGCCAAGGGTGGCCTGAACCATGTATTGGGCGATCGCCACGGGGGTATAGTAGGCCCCGCGTGACTTGCGGCAGGGTTGCGAATGGGAATTTGCCCCATTCCAATTGCCAAGGGTTTGCTCGTAGGCCTGCCCCAGGGCAATGGGCAAGCGCAGAGGGGGCGGCTGGTCGGCCAGGTCAGCCAGACGAGAGGCCAGATCCCGCTGGCCTGAATCACCCAGGAGCTGTGCCAGAAGCACCCCGTAGCAATCCATCAGCCGCCTTTCCCCAGGTTGAACGACCTGGTCTGGCCAGACTGACTGATTCACGCCACTGCTGACCGCGATCCCCCGATCGTGCGGGAGAATTAGACCTGCCCCTGAAAGTCGGGCACGGGAACGCTGTCAACCATCCCACTGGAGTGATGGCCGTTGATGCCCAGGGTGGGATACGGAGATGGCTCAGACACCATCATTTCGAACTCCTGGGGATGCTCATAGAACACCCGCAACAGCGCCTTATCCTCCTCCGTTAGGTCCGGGTCGTTGTTGTTCTCCATTTCGCTGAGGGTTTGCTCCACCAGCTCTACTTGTTCCTCTGCTTCGGACAAAAGTGCCTGGAGATCTGATCCCAGCAGATCTTCGAAGGGCTTCAGGGCGTCATACTTGGCAGTCATGGTTTCTAGCTGTGCCGCCAGATCCTGGTTTTCTTGCTTCAGTGTTTCAATTAATCGCTTATAGGACTTAAGTGCTTTGAGGAGTGGGATGACTTTGGTTTTGAGGGTCATGTGTTCAACATCAAGTTGCTGAAAGCGGTCGGCGAGGGTGACATACGATTGACAGAGCCGCGAAAAACTATCTGCAATATTTCCCATAACAACGCCTCTTAAACTCCTAAAAAAACTTCTGCAAAACGTGACTGAGTCAACGACTTAGGCCGAAAATCCTGTCCAGACGATGCTGACACGTCGATTCTATGAAACTGTAGAAAACTTTCATCTGCCCCTGGTGTTACCTAAGGCACCGTTTTTCGATCTGGCAGGTGGTTGGTCGGGGAGATGCTCACGGGAGGCATCTCAATGTATTAAAAGCCAAAATGGGCAGGCGATCGCCAGATTTAATAAATTTCTTTGGATCACGGCCACCAAACTCAACAGATCTAAAACAGATCTAAATAGATTGCCCCCCCTGGGATCACCGATCCCCCGTCCCCGCCCCCTTTCCCCAACGATGGTAGGATGCTATGCACCGCCCTCCATAGTGCGTACACTGATAGCAATGGCATCCGCCGGGTCGGGCCTCCGGAACGCGCCGCATGGATGCTAATCTTAGCTACCGTTGAAGAGATGGCGATCGCACCCCATGGCTTCGATCCCCCGATCCATGCTGCCGTCGCCCTCAACAACCGATTGCTAGCAAGGTAAGGGTAGACCTCCATGAAGCCTCAGACTCTCGACTTAATCACCTGGATATCGCGGAGCAGCATTATTCTGGCTGTTTCACTGCTCTTTATGGGCAGCCTCAACACGCCCCCTGCCCGCTCCGCTCCGGCGATCTCCGATGTGCTGCTGCCGAATGGGTCGGGTTTCCTGTTTGCCCAGGGGCCGGTGGAGGGGAATGTGGAGGAACTGCTGGAACTGCGGCTCCAGCAAATTGAGCGCACCACCACCCTGTTCAACGTCATGCTGGTGGTGCTGGCCCTGCTGCTGGCGGCGGCGATCGCCGGACTGTGGCTCTTGCGGCGATCGGTGCTGCGGGAGGTCACCGAAATCGTCCAGGCCCACCTGCGGGAACTGGGGGATCTGAAGGGCAAGATCGAGGGCGCAAAGCAGCAGGTAGACGCCATCATTCGCGAGTTTGAAGAATTTGCCGACGACCTGGGGGCAGAAGCCAACACCTTCCAAAAAGAGGTAGACGCCCGCCGCAACGCCCTTTCCCAACTGGCTGCCGATCTGACCCAGCTCAAGCAGGGCACCATCGAAACCCTGGAGGCTGACTTGGGCTCGGCCCAGGCGCGCTTCCAGCAATTGGAGCAGGACTTTGTCGCCCAGATCACCACGTTTCGCCGTCGGGTTGAAGAAGAGAAGGACGCCTCCCTGGCCCAGTTTGGCAGCGCCACCACCGATTTTGGTCAGCAACTGGAGGCCCTGCAAGCCGAAGTGCAGCGGCGGCAGGAAACCCTGCTGCAAACCCTGGCCCAATCCAATACCGACTTTGATAGACAGTTGGCCGACCTGCTCCAGGCCGCCCAGCAGCAAAAAGAACAAACCGGCGATCGCCTGACCCGGATGGTGACTGAGCTGACCCCCTACCTAGACCAGCTCCGGGCTGAGGCCCAGACCCAGGCACATCAGCAGCGCGACCTCACCCTGGAAACCTTCAGCAGATTAGAGGACGAGTTTGGTCGTCAACTGGCAGAGCTGCGATCGGGGGCGCAGGGGCGGCGGGAGGAAATTCTGGATCACCTCGGTCGCCTGGAGGCCGACTACCGGGATCAGCTCGCGGAACTCCAGTCGGGGGCGGTGGTGCGCAAGGATCAGATTTTTGAAAACCTCAAAACCCTGGAGTCGGAACTAACGGCCCAGGTGGCCGCCCTGCGTGCCGACACCGACCAGCAGCAGGCCGAGGTGCGCCGCAGTCTGGAGAGCCTGGAGGCCGAGCTGGCCAACCAACTGGCAGACTTGAACGACAAAACCCAGGCCCAGCGGGAAACCATTCGCCAGACCCTCGACCAGTTAGAGGCGGAATTCGCCAGCCAGCTCTCGAACCTTCAGACGGACGCCCAAACCCAGCGGCAGGGCATCCGCGACAATCTAGACAGACTGGAGGAGGTGTTCGCCGAGCAGAAAGCCGCCCTGGAGGCAGAAGCCCAGGTGCAAAAGGGCAAAATTCGCGAACACCTGGAGCAGATCGAGGCCGAGTTTGCCGCCCAGCTTGAGAAGCTGAAGCTGCGGGCCGAAAATCGGGGCAATGCGGCCTTTGAAACCATTGAGCAGACCGATGCCGACATTGCTGCCCAATTGGCTGACATCAAGGCGGCGGTGAAGGAGCAGAAGGATCGCCTGCGGCAGAATGTGGAGAGCCTGGAGGCCCGATTTACCGCCAAGTTGGAAGACCTGGAGGCGGGGGCGATCGCCCAAAAAGAAACGGCTCTCAGCAAATTCCGCGAGCTGGAGCAGGTGCTGGCCGACCAGCTCACCACCCTGGAGCAAGACGCCCAGGCCCAGAAGCGCAGTATTTTGGAGAAGCTAGCGGAGGTCACCCCCGCCATGGTGGCGGATACGTTCGTAGCCGAAGCCGAGCAGCGCCTTCAAGCCCTTGGGGAGCAACTGCGCATCCTTAAGTCCAACCATCCCGAACTCTTTGTCACCATCGACGAGTACCTCGACCAGGCCAGTGAATCCATGGCTGCCCAGGATTATCAGGGGGCGATCGCGGCCTACGACCGGGCGCTGGAGTATCAGCCGCAAAACCCCGTCCTGTGGTATCGGCGGGGGCTGGCCCTGGCGGAGATGCAGGAGTTTGAAGCGGCGATCGCCGACTTTGACCGGGCCATCGACTACAGCCCCGACGACGCCACCCCCTGGTACTATCGCGGTCTGGCTTTGAAGGAACTCAAGCAGTACGATGCTGCCCTGGCGGCCCTGGATGAGGCGGTGCAGATCCAGCCCGACGATGCCAAAGCCTGGCTCAACCGGGGGATTGTGCTCAACCGGCTAAAGCGGCGGGACGATGCCCTCGCATCCTTCGACAAAGCCGTGGAGTTAAAGCCTGACTACCACGAAGCCTGGGTGAACCGGGGGGTAGCCCTGGGCATTTTGCAGCGCCATGAGGAAGCCTTCACCTCCTTTGATCGGGCAGTGCAGGTGGAGCCGGAGGACTCGGTGGCCTGGTTTAACCGGGGGCTGGCCCTGGAAGAGCTGGAGCGGTTTGAGGAAGCCGTAGCCTCCTTCGACCGGGTAATTGAACTCAACCCTGATTCCTACAAGGCTTATCTCAACCGGGGCTATGGCCAGATGAAGCTCAAGCAGTTTGCAGCGGCTATTGAGAACCTGGACAAAGCCCTCGACCTGCAGCCCAATTACGCCCCAGCCTATTACAGCAAGGCCACCTGCTACGTCACCCAGGGGGAGATCGACCTGGGCCTGGAAAATCTCCAGCAGGCCGTGCAGCTTGATTCCCGATACCAGCAAGAAGCCCGCACCGATACCACCTTCAGCCGCCTGTGGCGGGATGAGTGGTTCCGCCAAATTATTGGTGAATCTGCATAGGGAAAGCCCTTTTTCCTGATGCCAAATCCTCCATCCCACTGTCTAGACCTGGCCCAGCAGGGAAATTTGGGGGCGATCGCCCTCCTCATTAACCAGCGGCTCCGGCCCCACGGTATCCAGGCACGGGTGGCCCTGCGGGGAGAGAATCTGTGCCTCCTCCTGGAAGCCGATCCCCTCCCGGAAAAGGCTGCCGTGGTGGCCTACCTGCGCCGCTATCTCGTCACCCTGAAGTTGCCTATGGAAAGCGTCCAGGTATACGGACGGCTGCCCCAGGCCCGCTATCCCGACTGGGCTGATTCCTTTTCCCTGCCGCCAGGGTCACCGCCTGCTAACCCTCCCTCCCCTCCTGCGGCGATCGCCCCCCCCTCCCATGTCCGTTCTACCCCCCGCCCAACCGCCAAGGGGAGGAACCCAGTGACAGCTACTAAACTCTCTGCCCCGCTGCTCTGGCTCCAGTGGCAGGGGGTCACCCTCCAGGGCGTTGCCCGGATGCTGCTGCTGGTAATTGGGGTGGGCCTGCCGCTGGTGATTTTGCTGGGTGCCCGCCTCCATGCCGTACCCCTGGGGCTGGCGTTTCTGGTGGGTCATCTGGTGCTGCTGGGAGTGGTGCTGTATGGACTGCTGGTGGGCGATGCCCAGGCCTGCTACCTGCAATCCTGGCTGCCCCAGTCCCGCCCCTGGCGACGGGCAACGGCCCTGGGAATGCCGCTGGGCGTGCTCGCCGCTGGCTGCCTCCAGGGTATTGGGGTGGGGGTGGGGTTTGCCCTCACCGACCGTCCGCTGCCGATCCTGGGCTGGTTTCTGGGGGGAATGTTGGGGGGGGCGATCGCCCTCGGCTTCATTCTGGGGGGGCTGCAGTGGCAGGTGTTGCGCGCCCAGGTGCCCGACGCCCACCGCTGGATCGGCACCACGATCGCAGGCAGTGCCCTGGGTTCTATCCTGGGCTGGGGCAGCGGGGGCGTTATCTTTTACAGCCTGGCGCGATCGCTCCACCTCGCCGGTCGTCCCCTTTCCCTGGACACGAGCCAGGACATGGCGACCGTAGCCCTGGTTGTAGGGCTGTCTGCTCTATTTGGTACCCTGGTTAACTGGTGCGTTTTTCAAGCCCTCACTGCCACTACCCTGGTAGGGCTGCTCAAGCGGATGTCGGAGGGGAAATCGCGTTCTTAGGTGATTTCTTGAAATAAAATTACCAGCCCACGGTGCGTTACGCTTCGCTTTAGCGATAGCCATGCCCTTGGGCTATACGGCACCCTACGGGCGGTATGGTCTTTCCCGGAAACCTCCTTAGGAGATTTCCAGGGAAAAATTCACCATCGGTTAAACGGTTGGTAGAGGCAAATGGCCATTTGCCCAGGAAAAATTTTGCCCCTAACGGGTTTGGGCGATCACGGTGCGGTGGCGGGGGCTGTTGCACTGCTGCGTTGGATAGGTGAATCCGGCCTGGTAAATTTCCTGGGCCAGATCCAGCCCAAAGTACTCATCCAGATACGGCTCGGTGCTTTTCAGCAGGGTGAGGATGTAGGGCGGCATTTTGGCGTAAGCCTGGGACTGGGGGTTCATTTCCATGATTGCCAGGTGACCACCGGGGCGCAGCAGCCGTCGCGCTTCGTGGAGAATGGCGATCGCCGCCGATTGAGGCAGCTCATGGAAAATCAGAAACGCCGACACCAGGTCAAATGAGGCGTCGGGCAGGCCCGTCTGCTCAGCGGCAGCGTGAACCCAGCGGATGGGGCGCAGCGGCGGTGTCTCGGTGAGCGCTGGCTGGATGCGCTGCTGATCGCGGTAGTGGGCGATCGCCAGAAAGTAGGGCGACAGATCCACTCCGGTTAGCGCCGCATCGGGGTAGCACTGCTGCAGCGCAAAGGTGCTCATGCCCACGCTACAGCCGATGTCCAGGATATCTTTGGGAGCGGCGGGAAGCTGCTGCTGCAGAATCGTATGGTAGCTCTGCCGCAGACGGGCATCTCCCTGCGCCCCGGCCTCTGGAAAAAGACGGGCATGCACCGCCTGGGCCGCCACCTCCACCTCCAGGGCGGGCTGCCAGCCCAGGTTGCCCTCCGCATAGGCGTGGAAGGAGGTGAGGTAGTAGCTGGGGTAGACCAGATCGGGCGATCGCACCAGTTCCAGTTCCGCTGCCCATTCGGGGGCCAGTTCGTGGGGAGACCGGGTGGTGTGCTGGCGCGATCGCAGGGTTTGCACCTCCTGCCGCCAGTAGACGCCAATGGATTCTGCCCGCCGGATCATCATGGAGCGGGCCTGGTGCTTGGCAAAACTGGCCAGGGGCTTAACGGCTAGCAGGCCATTGACCAGGTGGGTGGCGAGGCGCTGGGAAAGCTGGTTGGTGGGGGTGGGGGGAAGGGTGGTGGTCATGGCGAGAGGATGAATCTACGCTGCGATCTGTTCAATCTCGGGTTCTTGCTTTAAGCGAGACAGGATCAGCGGGATAGTGGGGTGCGCCCCGCTGTCCCGCCTTAAGTGGATACCCCAGTCTCTTCGATATCAAATAATACGGTGGTCATGTACCGTTCGGCCCAGACCTCGTCAAAGGCTTTTTCCAGGACGCGGCGGGTTTTGTCGTTTTGGCGCTGCTGGGTGCAGTAGTGGCGCTGTCCGGCCAGGATTTCGGCACGGCGATCGGGGGTGGGGGGAGTGGCGATCGCCCGCTGGCAGTGAATCGTGAGCATGGCCTCCACCCGCTTGAGAAACTCGGTTTCTTCTTCAGGGCTGCCCGGTCGCACAAACAGGCAAAACTCCGAGAAGATGCTGCCCCATTCCGGCAGGTCGCGGGGCTGGACAAAGATGGGCTGGGGCAGCTCGCCCAGCTCAAGTCGATAGGCGTCGGGTAGGGAATGGTCGGGGGTGGTGGGGGATAAATCTACGATGGCGGCGCTAATCTGCCCCCGCCCGCCCACCAGATCAGTGCCAAACATGGGTAGGGCGTACTCGCTGCGGGGAAACATCACGCAGTGCAGAATATCCAGCATTGAGCCGACCCTGGCCAGCTCCAGGTGCATCTTGCGAAACTGGGGACTCTGGTAGCAGACGTTTTCGATGGTGAGGCGCTCGCCCTCCAGCTTGCCTTCGATGTAGCCCAGGTCGTCGGGTAAATGGTAAGGAGCTAGAGCGAGGTGGCGATGCCAAACGGCTTCGATGCAGTCGGCGAGGGCTTGAATGAGGGGGTGCTGCTGCTGCCGGATGGAGGACGGGCGGGTAGTGGACATAATCGCTGACAAGGAGGGGAGGGCGAACTAACCCATCAGGCCGGGTTCAGGATGGTCTCAGGATGGTCATTTTTCGCTCAGGACGGTCATTTGAATATTATGATGATCCTGTTAGATGCTGAGCCGTTGTTGGGTGTAATTGAGTAGGTTCAGCATACCGCAAATCCAACCGATGCTATCTTAGAACCTATCTGAGTCCCCTGGTGGATATGTAGATTCCTAAAGCTCTGGCAAGGTTTTGGAGCGGCACTGAAGCGGTAACCGACGGAATGCACTCTCCATGCATTCCAGAGAAAACACTCAAAAAAACATTACAGCGGCATCTAGCCTTACCGAATTATGGGTGGTCAAATCTTAGGCGATCGCTACCGGGTCGAAAAGCAGCTCGGCAAAAAACTAGGGCGATGGACGCTTCTGGCAAGCGACCTGAACCAGGAGGAAGCCCCCGTCATCCTCAAGCTCATTTCCATGGATGACGACCTCCATCCCGACATGCTGCGGCTGTTTGAGCGGGAAGTAGAAATCTTAAAAACCCTGGAGCATCCCGATATCCCCCGCTACCTGGACTACTTTGAGGTCGATCTGGCCAAGTCCCAGAAGGCGCTGGTGCTGGTGCAAACCTTTATTGAGGGCGTCTCGGCAGACAGGTATCTGCAGCAGGGACGCATTTTTTCAGAGGCCGAAACCCACAAAGTCGCCCGCTCAGTGCTCAAAATCTTGACCTACCTGCATGAGCACCAGCCGTCGATCATCCACCGCGATATTAAGCCCAGCAACATTCTGCTGACCACGCCGCCCGGTAAAAAGACCAAGATTTGCCTGGTGGATTTTGGCTCGGTGAAAACCCTGGTGTCCCGCGTCAGCCATACCACCGTGCTGGGGCTGATTGGGACTGAGGGCTACATGGCCCCCGAGCAGTTGGGGGGGCGGCCTGTCAAAGCTTCCGATCTCTATAGCCTGGGCACCACCCTGATCACCCTGGCCACGGGCATGGAGCCGGTTAACCTGCCCCGCCGGGGCCAGCGCATTGACCTGACCCGCCTCAACCACTTCAGCCCAGATTTTGCGGCCTGGCTGGCCCAGATGACTGAAATTGACATTAGCCGTCGGTTTAACTCGGCGCAGACCGCGCTCCAGGCGTTGGGCTAAGTAAACTTTCCCTCAGAAAATGCCTTAAGGCGAGAACCTTCGACTTTTCAGGAAGTTCTAAGAGAGCAGTCAGCACGACTTCATTTTGAACAAGCATTCTAAATACTGATGCTAGTTTAAAGTCTTGCCCACCTATGAGAAATGAACCCACCGGGTTTGCACCGCGCTCAAGGCCAGGAAAATCCTTAACTTTTGAGCGATCGCCCCATGCCTCTCAACCTGAACCAATAGTTCCAGAATCAGCGGTGGATTTATCGGCCTACATCCAGCCGTCCATCCACCAGCAGTTAGCCAGCAAAGAACGCCTGTATAGCCAGGGCGATCCGGCTAAGGCGGTTTATCAACTGGATCGGGGTCGCGTCCGGCTGATTCGCTATACGCTGGATGGCAAAATCGTCACCTTTCGCGTGGTGCGACCTGGGGAAACCTTTGCCGAAGCCGACCTTTACTTTGACTGTCACCAGTGCCATGCCATCTGCGACATGCCATCCGAGGTCAGGGGTTACGCGACGGCGGTTGTGCTGGAGGCGTTGGAGCGGTTCCCAGAACTGGCCCGTGCCCTGCTGCGGCAGACCTGCCAGATGATTGGTGGGCTGAAAGACCGGGTTGAACTCTTAACGGTGCGGTCGGCAAGCGATCGCATTTTGCAATACCTGCGCTACCTGCTGGAAGAGTCTACCGAATCGGGCCAAACCCTGACCTTCGATCGCCCCTTGAAGGACATCGCGGGAGATTTGGGATTGAGTCCTGAAGTGCTCTACCGCACCCTGACCCGCATGGAACAGGAGGGCATCATCCGTCGCCACAAGCGGCGCATCACGCTACTCAAGGGCTAACTGGCCTCCCGCAAGACGTAGCCCACATACCGCACGGTGTGGATCAGCCGCCGCTGATTGTAGGTTTCTAGCTTGAGGCGAAGGTATCGGATATAAACCTCAATCACGTTTGACTCTCCGGCAAAGTCGTAGCCCCAGACGTGTTCGAGGATCTGATCCCGCGTCATCACCTGGCGGCAGTTGAGCAGCAGGTACTCCAGCAAGTCAAACTCTTTGGCGGTGAGTAAAATACTCTGATTGCCGCGATAAACCTCCCGTGTCTTTCGGTTCAGGCGCAAGTCTTCAAACACTAATTCATCAGGGCTGTAGACTTGCGTGCGCCGGAGGTGAGCACGGATTTTGGCGATGAATTCTTCGCTGCAAAACGGTTTTTCCAGGCAGTCATCAGCTCCTGCATTCAGCCCGGCAATGCGATCGCCCACGGCTCCCGTCTCGGTGAGCAGCAGCAGGGGGATGTCGGGCTGGGTCTGGCGCGATCGCCGACAGTACTCAAGACTGAGCGACCCAAATAGCGACCAATCCAAAACCGTAAATGACGGTCCATCCAGCAGGTGGGCCATGGCTTCCTGCCAGGATTGCGGAACAATGTGAACCAGGTAACCTTCGTGGCGGAGGCTGGTCTCCAATTTCTTCAGCAAGACCTCATCTTGAGAAAGCAAAGAAATGGGGGACGTAGCCGGATCTGGGGTGGGAAAGAGGGGGAGCGCCGGTTGCAATGAAGCAGGCTGTAGGAGCACGGGCATCACCTGACTGATAGCGGAAGGCTCAAGCGATAGATCTAAAGCGGCATGCCTAAAGGAATATTGAACGTCTGCGGAATCTGTTTACTATGTCTAAAGGTTGACATGGACGATTGAAAAAAGTCCATGATTCCAATCAGCTCAGGCAATGTCTTAACCTGAAGGATTCACGACTCACGCTAAGAATTGCTGAAATTAGCTTCCGGCAGGTTTTTTGGCGATTGGATAGGAATTTAGGAGTCAGGAGTCAGGAGTCAGGAGCCGTAGTGAGCCGTAGTCAGCCGTAGGATGGGTTAGCGTCAGCGTAACCCATCGAAGCCTTTGCCAGGGTTGGGTTAACTCTTTTGGAGATGTTTCACGAACGCGTTGCTCAACACCAACCTACAGTAGATCTTTTGTCAGTCAATCAGGGTTAGTAACTGGTTCAGCTGTAGCCCTGCGGGCTTGGGGTTGCGGATGAATCTCCCAGGCACTTCCGTTACATTCTGCAATATATATTTCGTAATATTAGAATGTAGGAACAGCTTGAGAACCGTTAACCCATCCTGAACCTGTTGAGAGGCAACCTATGGCAACCCCTGATGATCGGAAAAAGCGAATTATGGACCACCTGTCCCGCAGTACGGGTGACTTTATCCGGCGATCGCCCAATGCATCTTCTGGCGATCGCAAGCAGCAGGTGATGGATCATATCCGCCTGACCCGTGGCTAATTGTCCACAGCGGCAGGTACCAGGCGTCAGTTGCAGCCCGCTGCTTTCAGCCGCTAAGTTTAATCGTTGAATTTCAGCCTTAACCTTCAAACAACCCTAGCTGAGTCGGCCTGTGCCAACTCAGCTTTTTTTCCGCCCTGCTGGTTAGCCGGATGTTTGCTTGCTCAGAAATGCCAGGGGATGAACCAGAATTTGCCATTTGACCATTTCTGATCCCGAATATTTTATTGAGATTTACCAACAAAAGGGACGAAAACCCTGGAATGTTCGGATTTGGTGAAAATTTCGGCGAGAGTTCGCTCAGCTATTTTGGTGTGATCTACTATAATTGAGACATTGTTAGAAGACCGGCCAATCCTTGTATTTCTCAAGAGACCTTTGACCTGTGTTTACAACCCTCTCCCGACCGAGCATTGAGACGGCTCTTCTGCTTGATCTGTTCGCTGCTATTACAGATCTCAAGCGAGAGCTGAACGCCGTCATCCTGGCGCACTACTACCAGGATCCTGATATCCAAGACATTGCTGACTATATCGGCGATTCCCTGGGCCTGTCGCGGCAGGCGGCCAGCACCGATGCAGATGTGATTGTCTTTGCAGGCGTTCACTTTATGGCCGAAACCGCCAAAATCCTCAACCCCAACAAGCTGGTGCTGTTGCCCGACCTGGAGGCGGGCTGCTCCCTGGCGGACACCTGCCCACCGGAGGCGTTTGCGGCTTTCAAAGCGGCTCACCCCGATCACCTGGTGATCTCTTACATCAACTGCTCGGCGGCGGTAAAAGCCATGAGCGACATCATCTGCACCAGCTCCAATGCCGTCCGCATTGTGCAGCAAATTCCCCCCGATCAGCCCATTATCTTTGCCCCCGATCAGAACTTAGGGCGCTACGTGATGGCCCAAACCGGACGGGAGATGGTGCTGTGGCAGGGAAGCTGCATCGTCCACGAAACCTTCTCAGAGCGGCGCATTGTGCAGCTCCAGATGGAGCATCCCGACTCTGAGGTGATTGCCCATCCAGAATGCGAGGCTGCCGTGCTGCGCCATGCCGACTATATTGGCTCCACCACGGCCCTGCTTAAATACTCCCAGCAAAGCAGCAGCCCGTCATTCATCGTGGCGACCGAACCCGGCATTATCCACCAGATGCAAAAGCAAGCGCCCGACAAGCACTTCATCCCCGCTCCGGCCCAAAACAACTGCGCCTGCAACGAATGCCCCTACATGCGGCTCAATACCCTGGAGAAGCTGTACTGGGCCATGAAGCGGCGATCGCCCGAAATTACTCTCCCCGAATCTATCCGCGCGGCTGCACTGCAACCCATCCAACGGATGCTGGACATGAGCTAGCCGCCCACGTGATCCCGCAGCCCCTGGGTCAACACATCAATCAGGCTACCGGAGGCATCGGCGTCTTCCTCTACCTCAGATTCAATGCGCTGCACTTCTGCTTCAGGCAGATCCAGCAGTTGCTTCAGGGTTTGATAAGCCGCTGCCTCTTCCTGGTTGACGGCGGCTTCTTCTGGGGTGCGGGCGCTGGCTCGAATGACCTCATAGCCAAGCCGCAGCACCAGTTCCTTATCTGCTGGCGTTTGCAGTTTGGGCACCAGCTCCTGGAGCGGCACGTTTTGCATGAGATAATCCCGCAGTTCTTGCTGTAGTTGCTTCTGCTCAGAGGCGTCGTGGGCAAAAATCTCGGTGAAGCGGTTCAGCATCACGTCTACTTCCTCGGTGGCCAGCTCTCCAT
>JAYKGU010000313.1:0-10860 GCA_035285585.1 Synechococcales cyanobacterium | reverse complement strand
ATTAATAAAAACCGAACACCTGCATTAAAAACCGAGGGCAACAACCGGGGGGGGCCCCCCCGCCGGGCCCCACCCCCGGTTTTCTAACATGAATTTAATTGTGCTGACTTACTTATACTCAGGCTTACCTGCAGGCCAGTGACTGATTACTTTTTATTTTGTTTAACAGCCCTACGCCATGTTAGATACCGTTGACTTAAAGCGTGACCTCGATGCGTTGTCAGAGCGCCTGGGTAAAACCCAGGACTATCTTTGACGTTCCTGCGCTAACGGCCAAGATTCAAGACCTAGAGCAAATTGCGGCACAGCCAGACTTCTGGGATGACCAGAGCCGGGCACAGCATCATCTGCAGGAACTTAACGACCTGAAATCGAATCTGCAGCAACTTCAAGAGTGGCAGAGCAGTTTGGAAGATACCCAGGCTATTCTTGAGCTACTCGATCAAGATGCCGACGAGGCGCTTCTGCAAGAGGCTCAAAATAACCTCCAGCATCTCCATCTGGAGCTAGAACATTGGGAATTGCAGCAGTTACTATCCGGTTTATACGATAAACATGGAGCTGTATTAACCATCAATGCAGGTGCGGGCGGCACTGATGCCCAGGATTGGGCGGAGATCCTCCTGCGAATGTACACTCGTTGGGCTGAACAGCATCACTACAAAGTCAGCATGACTGAGATTTCTGAGGGCGATGAGGCGGGCATTAAGTCGGCTACCCTTGAAATTGATGGGCGGTATGCTTACGGCTATCTCAAAGGAGAGAAGGGAACCCATCGCCTGGTGCGGATTTCGCCATTCAACGCCAACGGCAAGCGGCAAACTAGCTTCGCGGGGGTGGAGGTGATGCCCGTTCTGGATGAAGACGTAAATCTGGAAATTCCAGAAAAAGATCTGGAGATTACCACGTCTCGTTCCGGCGGTAAAGGTGGCCAGAACGTCAACAAGGTGGAGACTGCCGTGCGGGTCGTTCACCTGCCTACCGGGATCGCCGTGCGCTGTACTCAAGAGCGATCGCAACTGCAAAATAAAGAAAAAGCCCTGGCCCTGCTCAAAGCCAAACTGCTGGTCATTGTTCAGGAGCAGCGCGCCCAGCAAATTGCTGATATCCGGGGTGACATGGTCGAAGCTGCCTGGGGTAACCAGATTCGCAACTATGTGTTCCACCCCTATCAAATGGTGAAAGATCTGCGAACGGGGGTGGAAACCACTGCCGTCGACGACGTGGTGAACGGCGACCTGGACGCCTTTATCGAATCTTACCTCCGCCATGAAAATCAGATGGTCGAGACGGGCAGCACCGTTTAAGACAGCTACCCTGGCCATTTAACCCATAACCTGTCTTGGCGGGAAGAGCCGCATCTGGAAATTGTTAAGCTAGGTTACATAGCTTTTCGTGTCTATGTCTGTCCGACAGGTTTGGGAGTACAAATCTATGAGTTCAATATCCGATCCCACCAATCTATCCACCGATCCAACCGGAGTTGCCGCCTCCGCCAACGAAGGGGGTGCTACCGCTGGCGATCGCCCCTCCCCCAATTCCTCTACCCCAGATATGCCCGCTTCCCAGCCCCAGGATAGCTACGTTAAGCTGGCAATGCGCAATATGGTAAAGAAAGGGCGGCAGTCCCTCGTGCATTTTTCACTGACCGTGGTAGCCCTGCTGGGGGTGCTGGTTGGTTTGGCTTATCTAACTCGCTGAGGTGGCGTTTGATATGCGTCCTCAAAACGCTGCGACCATACCGCTACAGGTAGAAGTTAACGTCCAGTATGGGGAGATGGACGGTGCGGATTCCCACGAACTGGGTAAAGACGGTGAGGCGATCGCCCCGGCAGGTATCCCACCAGAGAGCTGGCAGCAGTGGTTTCACCGCTGGCTGGAGGTTATAAACCCTGCCCTCTCGCCCATTCATGCCTACGAGCTGAGTTTATGTTTGACCAGCGACGAGGGCATTCGGGCGTTGAATGCCCAATACCGAAACCTGGAGCAGCCAACAGATGTGCTGGCATTTGCTGCCCTGGAGGGCAATTTTCCAGCCACTGACGAGGCAGATGAATATCCTCTGTATTTGGGGGATATTGTCATTTCTACCGAGACTGCACAGAGGCAGGCACAGGAGCGGGGCCATAGCTACCGGTGGGAACTAGCGTGGCTGGCAGCCCACGGCCTGCTGCACCTGCTGGGCTGGGATCACCCGGACGAGGCCAGCCTGGAGCGAATGCTGAATCAGCAGGATCACCTACTTTCCCAGATTGGAGAGGGTTGGCGGTTTGACCTTCCGGCGATCGCCCCAGATACATGATAGGTTTGAGAAGATTTAATCAGCCCAGGGGCATTCTCCCACCCCGACTGGATTTCCCTAATTGCCACTCCACCAGTTCTCCTGATCTGCTCTTTGCCCCCACAGCAGTCCAGCTTGCGTCTTAATTCCTACACTAATTTATTTCTATCGCTCTCTCTATGCCTCAACAACTCTCTTCTGAGACACCTGCCGATGTGATTGATGACCCCCAATTGTCATCAAACCCCGAGCGGAAAATGGCTTGGAAAGTGGCAACTAATCTCTTCGTCAGTTTTCGCTTTGCCGGGGCGGGGGTTGTCTACGCGTTTCGTACCCAGCGTAACTTTCGAATTCATGTTGTAATTGGCCTGGTGGCGATCGCCCTGAGTCTGGTTTTACATCTGACTCGGGTTGAAATCGCCGTCATCGGTCTGACCATTGGTGCCGTTCTAGCAATGGAGCTGATTAACACGGCATTAGAATCTGTGGTTGACCTGACGGTGCAGCAGACCTACCACGAACTTGCGAAGATCGCCAAAGACTGTGCCGCGGCAGCGGTGCTGGTGTCTGCCCTGGTGTCAATCTGGGTAGCGGGTGTGTTAATTCTCCCTCCCCTATTCAACGCTGTCCTTGAATTTGCCAGTACCAGCCTATGATCCTCGTTATTGATAATTACGATAGCTTCACCTACAACCTGGTGCAGTATTTGGGAGAGCTGGGATCCCAGTTCCCAGTTGCACAAGATATTCAGGTTTATCGCAACGATCAGATTTCCCTTGCTCAGATTCAGCAGCTCCGTCCTGACGGCATCGTGATTTCCCCAGGGCCAGGACGCCCTGAAGATGCGGGCATTTCCCAGGAGCTGATTCAAACCCTGGGGATGACGGTGCCCATTTTGGGCGTGTGTCTGGGGCATCAGAGTATTGGACAGGTGTTTGGCGGCACCATTACCGCTGCCCCGACGCTGATGCACGGCAAAACGTCGCTGATTCACCACACGGGGCAAGGGGTTTTTACCGGGCTGGCCCAACCGTTTACTGCCACCCGCTACCACAGTCTGGTCATTGATCGCGACACCTGCCCCGACGTGTTAGAAATTACCGCCTGGGTGGAGGACGGCACCATTATGGGAGTGCGCCACCGCCAGTATCCCCACATTCAGGGGGTGCAGTTTCACCCAGAGAGCATTTTGACCCATTCGGGTAAAACGCTGCTGGCTAATTTTCTGGCCAGCCTATCGCCCGAAGCCCTTGACAAGCTGCCTGATGAGCCATCCAGCCCAGTCGCCAATGCCGCCTGCTAAACCTGTCCCGATGGCGCGAAGTTTAGCGGTAAGCTAATGAAGGCCATGACTACCTGTGCAGTCATGGCAAAATACGACCACGGTGGGGGTGGATATGAAACGGCGATCGCTCATTCGATATACAGGCGCAGCCGCCCTGGCAGCGTTAGGGACGGGATTATCGTCTCAATTTCAGTCTTATCAAGCGCAAACGGGGGATGCCGTCACCATCCAGTCCCTCGGCCATACTTGCTTTCTCTTTTCAGGCAGTGGGCGGCGCATTTTAGTCAATCCTTTTCAGCCCATTGGCTGCACCTCCGGCTACCGAGCACCCACCGTGAGCGCGGATCTGGTGCTTATCAGCAGCCTCCTTTTGGATGAGGGCGTTACCACGGGCCTGCCGGGCAATCCCAGAGTGTTGGCTGACCCCGGTATTTATGAATTCCAGAACATGCAGGTGCAGGGGATTGCCACCGATCACGACCGCAATCGGGGCCGCCGGTTTGGCACAAATGTCGTCTGGCGCTGGAACCAGGGCAATCTCAATATCGTGCATCTGGGCGGCGCAGCGGCTCCCATTACGGTGGAGCAGCAGATTTTGATTGGCCGTCCGGACGTCTTGATTGTGCCGGTGGGGGGCGGCGTTAAGGCCTACAACCCCGATGAGGCAAAGGTGGCGATCAACACCCTCAGCCCGAAGGTGGTGATCCCGTCCCACTACCGCACCCAGGCCGCCGATGAAGCCGCATGCGATATCCAGGCATTGGAGGCGTTTTTGAGCATTGTGGACGCCCCCGTACGCCAGGTGGCTGACTCGGTGACCCTCAGCCGAGGCGATCTGCCCGCCGAGGGCTACCGCATTGACGTGGTGAACTATCGGTTCTAATTGACTCCTCCCCCGTCTGAAACGGGGGATTCCCTGATAGTTTTCACAGGTTTCAGCACTTCTGAGGAGATTTCCAGGGAAAAAAATTACCTTCGGTTAAACGGTTGGTAGGGGCAAATGGCTATTGCCCTGACGTCGTCTGGTAGGGTCATTTTCCAAAATCTCCTTAATCAATTGTGCTTGAGCGCTTAGCTGTTGGTTTCGGATACTTGTCGCTGCTGGCGCATAGCGGCGACAAACTTTTCAAACAAATAGTCGGCGTCGTGGGGGCCGGGGCTGGCCTCTGGATGGTACTGCACTGAGAAGATGGGCAGGCTTTTGTGCTGGATACCAGCAACCGTGCGATCGTTCAGGTTGAGGTGAGTAATCTCGACCTCCGCATTGGCGATGGAGTCGGCATTGAGGGCGAACCCGTGGTTTTGGCTGGTAATCTCAACTTTTTGCCGCAGTCCAGCGGGCTGGTTGAGGCCGCGATGGCCAAACTTGAGCTTGAAGGTTTCCCCTCCCATCGACAGTCCGAGAAGCTGGTGTCCCAGACAAATACCAAACATGGGTTTTTGGGCTGCCAGCAGAGCTTTTGCGGTTTCAATGCCTTCGGTGACCGCTGCCGGATCGCCGGGGCCATTGGACAGGAAAATACCGTCCGGGTTGTATTTCAGAATATCCTCGGCTGGGGTGTCTGCCGGAACAACGATTACCCGACAGCCCCAACTGGCAAGGCGGCGCAGAATGTTGCGCTTCACCCCAAAGTCAATGGCTACCACAGTGAGGGGAGGTTGGGCCTCGTTTGCCATTTTGGGGGCAAACTCCCAAATGGCATCGGTGGGATCGGCCCATTCGTAGATTTCGCGAGTGGTGACATCCCGCACCAGATTAAGTCCAGCCATGCTGGGGGCTGTCTGCACCTGCATCAGCAACTCGACCGGATCCAGGATAGTGGTGGAAATGCCGCCGTTCATTGCCCCCGATGAGCGAATTTTGCGGGTAAGGGCACGGGTGTCGATGCCGTAGATACCCAGAACGTTGTGCTGCTTGAGGTAGTCGGGGAGGGACTGGGTGGCGCGCCAATTGCTGGGGGTTTCGGTAATGCTGCGGGCGATCGCCCCGCGCACCTGGGGTCGGCTGGATTCTTCATCGTCGGGGTTGACCCCGGTGTTGCCCAGCTCTGGGTAGGTAAAGGTCACAATTTGGCCACAATAGCTGGGGTCGGTCAGGACTTCTTGATACCCCGTCATGCCCGTATTGAAGACAACTTCACCGATGGTGGTGCCACTTGCACCGAAGGAATAGCCCTGAAAAACCGAGCCATCTTCTAGCACCAGGAGAGCGGGTTGGGTATGGGTTTGAGCAGACATAGTATCCGTTTCCTCGAACATAAATGCTTGGGCAATGTTAAGTAGAACTGCAGTGAAAAACGAAGGTTAGAAAACCGGAGCGATCCCCGGTTTTCTAACATGAATTTAATTGTGCTGACCTACTTAGGAGATTTCCAGGAAAAAACTTACCCTCGGTTGAACGTTTGGCAAGGGCAAATGGCCATTTGCCCCTACGTTGTCCGGTAGGATCATTCTCAAAAATCTCCTTAATTACATTTTCTTGGGGGTGCGCCCCCAGCGGAGGACGCACCCCCAAGAAAGTAACTTTGTCTAAAGTTAGTGGGATCAGCGGGGCTAGCTCCCGCAGCCTGAGCCGCCACAGTTCATGAGGTTTGCGTGAAAATTTCAGATAAGCGATATGATTCTACGCCTGGATTGGGAATCTTGATCAGTAAAACCAGAAAATCAAATAAAGACTCCCTGACAGAAGCGCGGGGGGATTGTGAAGGAAAGTCAACTAAACTCTAGGTATGCCTAAGTATTATCCCGCCCGTCCGGCTCTCGTGGTGCTGTCAGGTCTAGTGACCCTGATGACGGCTGGCTGTAGCCCAAGTCTGTTGAACCGGGTGTTTACAGGCCCTGAGCCAGGCAACGCGCCCCCATCGACGGTGGATGCGGCAAGTTCTGCCCCACTGGATAAAACGGCTGAGTCGGCGATCGCCCCCACCAATTCCCCCGCCGCTGAGTCGCCCCCCGCGGCTGAGTCAGCCGCGACTGGCGCAGAAGATCCCTACCCCAACGCTATCAACCGGGCATCCCTGGCGTTTGACCTCAGCCAATCGGCCCAGTCTCGGGATGACTGGCGACTGGCCGCCAGCCGCTGGCAGCAGGCCGTTCAGCTCATGGAAACCGTACCCGAATCGAGTCCAAACTACGGATCGGTATCTGCCAAGCTTGTTGAATACCGCCGCAACCTGGAATATGCCAAGCAGCAGGCCGCCCTGCCCCTGCCCACCCTCGAACCGGGGCGAATTGTCACTGTGCCAGTTGCACCCTCATCCCCAACTGCCTCACCTCCAGAAACCGGTACGGCAGCGGCAGCCCGCCCGACCCCATCGCCCGTACCTGCTTCTACGGCAGGTAGTTCCAGAAGCAATCGGCGCGTGTTCCAGGTGCCCATCGTCAGGCGATCGGGGGGAACGCCTGTGGTGCTGGTGACGTTTAACGGCAACCAGCCCATCGAAATGATTGTGGACACCGGAGCCAGCAGCACCGTCATCACCCAGCCCGTGGCCCGAGCGTTGGGAGTTACGCCCGTGGGACAAACCAATGTGGCCACCGCCAGCTCCCGCAGCGCCACCTTCCTGCTGGGGTATGTGGACTCCCTGGAAGTGGGAGGTGCTCAGGTTGAAAACTTGCTGGTGGCCATTGCTGGCCCGGAACTGAGCACCGGCCTGCTGGGCCACGACTTTTTTGGCGATTACGACATTACCGTGCGGCAGGATGTCGTTGAATTTCAGGAGCGGTAGTAGAATTTCCTTGGACAGGGCTATACCAAGTTAAACCATACTGCCGATGCGTGACTTTCAACTGCCGGGGCGATCGCCCGTTTACGGCACCCAGGGCGTTGCTGCCACATCCCATCCCCTTGCTACCCTGACCGCCATTGAGATGTTAAAAGCAGGCGGTAATGCGGTGGACGGGGCGATCGCTGCCTGTGCGGTGCAGGGCGTCGTGGAGCCGCAGTCCACGGGCATCGGAGGGGACTGCTTTGCCCTCTACGTGCCTGCGGGTAGCCAGCAGCCCATTGCCTTTAATGGGGCAGGGCGGACACCGGCAGCGGCAACGGTGGACTGGTTTGGTGACCGGGGGATCACCAAAATCGAGCAGCATAGTCCCCATGCGGTTACCGTGCCGGGGGCAGTGGATGCCTGGAGCCGCTTGCTAGCTGACTACGGTCGTAAATCCCTGGGAGACGTGCTGCAGCCTGCCCAACGGCTGGCGGCGGAGGGCTATCCAATTTATCCACGGGTGGCCAATGACTGGCACGCTGCCGCGCCGACTCTGCGGCAGGATGAAACAGCGAGGCGGATTTTTTTGCCCCAGGGCCGTAGCCCTCAGCCAGGGGAAATTCACCGTCAGCCCGAGCTGGCGGCAACGCTGGCGGCCATTGCCGAACAGGGGCGCGATGCCTTTTACAAAGGAGCGATCGCCAAAGACATCGTGGACTACCTCCAGCGGTTAGGAGGGTTACACACCCTGGAAGACTTCGCTGCCGCCCAGGGGGAATACGTGACGCCCATTGCCACCACCTACCGGGGCTACGAGGTGTATGAGTGCCCGCCCAGCGGCCAGGGATTGGTGGCGCTGCTCATGCTGAACATTTTGGAAGGCTATGACCTCAAAGCGTTTCCCGCCATGAGCGTCGAGCGGTTTCATCTAATGGCTGAAGCGGCGCGGCTGGCCTATCGCGATCGCGACCTGTATATCGCCGATCCCAAGCCGCATCCTCTCCCCATTCAGGAAATCCTGTCTGAAGCCTACGCCGAGCAACTGCGGCGCACCATTTGCCTGGAGCGAGCCATGGCCGATTTACCGCTCCCGGCGTTCCCCTGTCATCCCAGCACCGTCTACCTGTGTGTCGTGGATGGGGAAGGCAACGCCATGAGTCTCATTAACTCCACGTACCACAGCTTTGGCAGCGGGTTAGTAAGCCCCCAGACGGGGGTTGTGCTGCACAGTCGGGGAGCGGGCTTTCGCATCGATCCTGGCCATTTCAACTGCATTGCACCCCGCAAGCAGCCGCTCCACACAATCATTCCCGGAATGCTGATGCAAAAAGGACGGGCGGTTCTACCCTTTGGCGTTATGGGTGGAGACTTTCAGCCCGCCGGACATGTCCACTTACTGACCAACTTGCTGGATTACGGTATGGACGTGCAGACAGCCCTGGACTTTCCGCGCGTTTTTTCGTATCAAAACGTTTGCCACGTGGAGCACGGTATCACTCCCAGGGTAGCTGAGGGACTGGCGTCCCTCGGCCACTGCGTCCAGCCAGCTTATGAGCCTTTGGGGGGCGGACAGGCGATCTGGATTGACTGGGAAACAGGCGTCAGGGTTGGAGGCTCCGATCCGCGTAAAGACGGATGCGCGATCGCCTGCTAAAACCCTGTTTCCAAAACCCGTTAGAAATTATTGGAGTGGCAAGAAACTAGGCTGGAGCCATCTGCACGATGAGCGATCGCCGGTCGAACGACTGCACCTTACCCGCTTCGCCCAGGTCTTCAATCACCCGTTCCAGGAGTTGGGTGGCGCGATCGCGGTGCTGGTGTTCCCGTCCCCGAAGCCGGACCTGAAACTTCACCAGGTTGCCTTTACTGAGCCACTGGGTAGCCCGCTCAATGCGAATGCCATAATCTGAGTCATCCACATTGGGACGCAGCTTGACCTCTTTCACCGTGGTCTTAGCGCTTTGCTTTTGCCGCTTTTTCTGCTGGTACTGGTGCTTACCGTAGTCAAGAATTTTGGCGACCGGGGCATCTTTGCTGTCGGAAACGACGACCAGATCAAGCCCTGCCTCTTTAGCGACGCGCAGGGCATCGCGGGTGTCGGTCAGCCCCCGATTATTATTTTCGTGATCAATCAGCAAAACCTGGGGCGAGCGAATCTGATGGTTAACCAGTTGTTTCTGTTTATTAACGATAACGATGTCCTCTCAAAACTCGACAAGAAATTTACAGAATCGTTTACGCCCATCCTAGCTCACGAAAGGCTGGGATACATCCCACTGGGGAATGACCTGATGGGCAGATAACCGTCCCCATCCCGTTCGGAGAGCCACTTTGGGGAGCAGGGGGCGGGTGGCAGATCCGGATCATTTCCTGATAATTCTTATTAATCTAAAAATCAACGCCCTGCTTGAGATCGACCCCTTTCTCCGCATAGTGCTTATGGCAAAAGACCTCGGAGTGGACGCTAGCCAGGTCAAAGTAGGCAGGAGGATGCTTGCAGCGCCCCGTGATGATTACCTCCGTATCCCGAGGTTTGCGCAACAGGGCCTGGACGATCGGGTCGGAGGGCAGGAGTTCCAGATCGACCGTGGGATTTAGCTCGTCCAGGATCAGGGTTTTGTAGAGGCCGGAGGCGATCGCCGCCCGCGCAATTTCCCAGCCCCGTTCTGCCTCCACGTAATCCAATTCCTGCTGCTGGCCCCGCCAGACGATGGCATCCCGGCCACAGCGCTGATGGTCTACCAGTTCGGGATAGCTCTGTCGGAGAGCGGCGATCGCTGAATCTTCGGTATAGCCCGTGCCGCCCTTGAGCCACTGCATGATCAGCACCCGGTGGGATTTGTCCTGGCTGATGCCCCGTCCAATGGCCTGGAGCGCTTTCCCCAGGGCGCTGGTGGACTTTCCCTTGCCGTCCCCGGTGTAGATTTCGATACCTTCAATACCAAAGGGGGCGTTGGGGTGCTGATGTGCCCGCATCTCAGAATGCAGGTCGGCAATGTCTAGCAGCGGTTGGGGGGCACCCCGACCCGTGGCGATAATTTCCAGATGCTCGGGCTTGCGGCGCAGGGTGCGCACCACCTCGTCCACGGGCAGCAGTCCCAGATCCAGCACGGGATTGAGTTCGTCCAGCACGACAACGGAGTACAGCCCAGAGGCGATCGCCCCTTTGGCCACATCCCAACCCCGCTGCGCCTCCTGGCGATCGAACCGGGTTACCTCCTCCGGCCCGAAGAATTCTGCCCGCCCTGTGCGCACCTGGTCGATCAGGTGGGGAAACCCCCGCTGCAGGGCTTCAATGGCCGCATCTTCGTCATAGGTGCGCCCCGGCCCCTTGAGAAAGCGCAGCAGCAGCACCCGCGACTGCCAGAAGTTGGAAATCCCCAAACCAATGGTGCGCAAAACCACCCCCAGGGCCGCCTGCGACTTTCCCTTACCTGCTCCGTCGTAGACGTGGATTTGTCCAGTGAGACGCCCAGAACGGTCTTGAGCGGTGCGAATGCCAATGCCGGTTCTTGTCTTGGGAGAGGGGGGATGGGGGTGGATGGGTGGGAGTGGATGAATGTAGCGTTTGGGTGGCGCAAAGC
>JAYKGU010000312.1:0-4409 GCA_035285585.1 Synechococcales cyanobacterium | reverse complement strand
CGTGGACGATGAAGAACTGCTGGGCGAGTACTTTGGCAAAGCAGGGACGCTAACCCGTGAGTAAGAACCAATGGCAAGTAAGCGCGATCGCCCCCATCCAGAACCCAGCCAAAACCCCTATCCGAAGAAGCCAGAAACCGAGATCGGACAGCAGGCTCGCCAGGACTATCTGAAGTATCAGAGTCCATACACGCAGTATCAGGTTCACCAGCAGCAGATGAAAGTAAAGGTAATGTCCGAATACGCCAGTTCCGTTGTGCAGAAGGGAGACCAGCAGATGTGCCTGGAGCGAATGTGTTTTGGACGTGCGCTGAGAAGGTGAGTTTCCTCTGTGTTTCGGTGCCGTCCAGAATCTATGTCCGCTGGGTCAACCATCCCGACACCCAGGGCGTCACCGTGATGGTGGCCCACTTCGTAAACATCTCGGCGATCGCTGGCAGCGGCATTGCATCCGGAGAAATGGTCGTGATGCAGGTCAAGCTCGGGGTGGATCAATCCGATTGACAAATAGTGCGGTTGGCAGCATTGGCAGCATCGGCAGCAAGCAAATCAGCCATTGGTTCCAGGTGAGGGGGGCTGTCGCAAACAAGGCATTCATCACACTCCACTGGCTAAACAGGACTTGCAGGATGATGGCGGCGGTAATTCCCAGGAGCAGAATCGGGGCGTTGGCAATCGCTCCTGTCCGACCGCGCAAGTATCGCCCAATGTTTGCCCCGAGCTGACTGATACTGATCAGGTAAACAATTCGGGCGGCAACCAGGGCTTGAATTGCCATAGTCCGCGCCACGTCAATGTTTCCTGTCGTTGCCCGCGCCCATTCAAACAGTCCAAAGATCAGGGTCCAATTAAATACTGACACGACCAGAATGCGACGGAACAGTTTTGGGGTGAGTAGGGGTTCATTGGGGTTGCGGGGTGGCCGTTGCATCAACCCTTGAGACTTTGGTTCAAAGGCGAGGGGAACCGTCATGGTGATGGAGTTAATCATATTGAGCCAGAGGACTTGCAGAGACAAAATCGGCAACGCCCGCGCCAGCAAAGCACTGATCAGAATTGTCATCGATTCGCCGCCGTTCACCGGCAGGAGAAAGGCGATCGCCTTCCGCAAATTCTGGTAAACCGTGCGTCCTTCTTCCACCGCTGCTTCAATGGAGGCAAAGTTATCATCGGTCAACAGCATATCAGCAGATTCGCGGGCCACCTCTGTGCCGCCTTTGCCCATGGCAATGCCAATGTCCGCCTGCTTGAGTGCCGGGGCATCGTTCACCCCATCCCCCGTCATGGCGACGATATTGCCTTTGGACTGGAGTGCTTCCACCAGTTGCAGCTTTTGCGCGGGAGCGACTCTGGCAAAAACAGACCCCTCAATGGCAGCATTGTGAATCTCTGACTCACTCATCTGGGCTAAGTTTTGCCCTGCAAAGGCGACTACACCAGCGTGGGTTTGAATGCCCATGCGTTGGGCGATCGCCCGTGCGGTGGCAATGTGATCTCCCGTGATCATCTTGACCTGAATCCCGGCAGCCTGACAGGCATGAACCGCTGCGATCGCCTCTGGACGGGGCGGATCAATCATGCCCTGAAGCCCCAAAAACACCAGATCGGTGGCAATGTCCTCATGGTCGATGGCGTGTTGCTGTACCGATGCCGTCTTTTGGGCAAAGGCCAGCACCCGTAGCCCCTGCCCTGCCATGTCATCCACTTCCTGTTGGATCTGGGTAGCATCGAGGGCGATCGCCTGCCCCTGAGCATCCAGCATCTGGCTACACCGACGCAGCAACGCCTCCACCGAACCCTTCACATAAGTTATCCGAGGTTGAGCCTCATGCAGCGTTGCCATGTACTGATACTCCGACTCAAAGGGAATGGCATCCATGCGTGGGGTGGCCGTCGCGAGTCCGGCTTGGCTCAGCCCCGCTTTTTCGGCCACGGCAATCAAGGCTCCTTCCGTGGGGTCGCCCACCACCGTCCAATCTGTCCCTGTTTGTTTGAGCTGGGAGTCGTTGCAGAGAACGCCTGCCGTCAAACACTGGGATAATACAGGCGGAAGATCCGCTGCATCCAGCGCCACCTCTTTGTCATTGCTGATCTGGGTAATGTCCCCTTTGGGACTGTAGCCCCCACCACTGACGCGATAGTGTTGCCCCCCCGCGTAAATCGCTTGAACCGTCATCTGGTTTTCCGTCAGCGTCCCGGTTTTGTCGGAACAAATCACCGTGGCACTGCCCAACGCCTCCACCGCAGGCAGTTTGCGAATAATGGCGTTGCGTTTCGCCATCCGATTTACGCCGATCGCCAGCGTGATGGTCACAACCGCAGGTAAGCCTTCGGGAATCGCACTCACCGCCAGGGCCACCGCCGCCTCAAACATATCAATCCAGGAACCTCCCCTCCCCAGCCCCACCACAAAGGTAAAGGCTGCCAGGGTCAGGATCACATAGAGCAAAGTGCGGCTAAATTTCTCAAACTTTCGGGTTAGGGGAGTGCTGAGGCTGACGCGGTTTTCCATCGACCGCGAAATCTGTCCCATCTCGGTAGCGTTGGCGGTGGCAACGACGATGCCCTGCCCCTGGCCAAAGGTGACAAAACTGCCCGCATAAGCCATGTTGCGCCGTTCAGCCAGGGGGGTATCCACAGGCAGCACCTGGACAGATTTTTCGACGGGCACGGATTCCCCGGTTAGAGCCGATTCATCTACTTGTAGATTACGAACCCGCAGCAACCGCAAATCTGCCGGGACTTTATCGCCCGATGTCAGCGCTACAATATCCCCCGGCACCAAATCCCGCGAGGGCATCCGTAGAGGTTGTCCTTCCCGTAAGACGGTGGTTTCAGTGGTGACAGCTTTGGCGAGAGAGGCGATCGCCCCTTCTGCCTTCGCTTCCTGCACATAGCCGATGATGGCGTTGATCAGCGTTACGCCCCAGATCACCCAGGCATTCGTCCAGGACCCCAGAAATGCCTTAACGGCTCCAGCTAAGAGCAAAATATAGAGGAGTGGCTGATGAAATTGCAGCAAAAACCTTAACCACGCGGGTTTTCCAGGCTTAAACTGCAGTTCATTCCAGCCATACTGTTCATAGCGGTGAGCGACTTCCTCAGATGTTAAACCAGTTTCTGCACGGCTGCCCAAGCTCTCTACGGTCTCATGGTCAGTAAGCACATGATAAGAACGTGAAGGCGATTGAACCATCATCACATCCTCCAATTTCTAGACTTACTTTCCCGCATAACTCATCGCTCAGGCAACTGACAATCGCTGTTTTGAATTGTTACGATTTATGAAATGCAGGAGCCGATAGGCAGTTCTAGAATAATTCTGGCGATACAAGGTAGCAATCAGAAACAGAAACCAGTTGCAAAAACCATGCAAGAATAAGCCGGAGTGGATGATCAGGAGTCAAATCAGCCCAATGTTGAGGAAAAGGAGCATACGACAATTCCTGTCACGGCTTACCCAATGCCTGGTTGCCATCTTGGTGAGCGGCGGGCTGATTCTGGGGATAGCGGATGCCTCACCGCTGCTGGTTGCCGTCAGCGGCGCAGGCATCGTCACCTGAACCACAGTAGCCTTGTCACAGAGCTTAGGAGGATAAACGCCGCATATCCTTTCCTTCAATTTCAATAGTGCCGACTGGCCTGTTTGATGAGAGCTGGCACAATCCGTTCACTCGCCAGCCTGGCTCCAAACAGGTTGCGTGCCACAGGCCCCAATTGTAGTGCTGCCGCTCCTCCCATGATGAACAGGTTACACCCCGCCCAACGAAGCTGAGGATCGAGGATGGGCAATCCGTTCACCAGGGGCAGGGGATGGGTCGCACGGATATCGGACAACAATGACCAGTGGTTCACATCCAGCGTACTGCCTGTTGCCAACCAGATGCGGTCAAACGGGAGGTGGGTGATGCAATCATGGGCACTCCGTTGATTACAGGTGACTTTCCAGGCATCCCCCTTCCACTGTGCTGACTGGACTTCGCACTGTTCGTAAAACGACAGTTTGCCTTCCCGTTGCGGGTAGCGGTGATGGCTCGATGGGCGATCGCATGATTGAAAACAGAAGAGTTGCACTGAACACCTTAACTCAATATGATAATGATAATCATTCTATATTTTGTACTTCCACTCTAAAGCAGGACTCAATGGATTCCATTGCATTGATTGCGGTGGCAGGGCCGCCCGGTAGTGGCAAAACCACCTGGATCAGTCAGTTTCTCCAAGACCAGCACCGTCCGCTGTTTTACTGCTGTCCAGGGATGGGGCCCTGTCCGGTTGACCAGGCGCGGATTGCGTATTGCTTTCCCTGGGTGCATCTGGTTCCTGAGAGTCAAGCTCGACAGGTATTGGCAGACCTGCCCGACCAAGCTCTGGTTTATCTAGAGCTAGGCTTTCACCTGGACCTGGCC
>JAYKGU010000311.1:0-7930 GCA_035285585.1 Synechococcales cyanobacterium | reverse complement strand
CCAAGTCCCAGTTGAGCAAATGTATATGGTGAGTCTCAAGCGTACCAATTCAATCCTGATGGGAAGTGGACTGGTGGCCTCATGGCTGGTGGCGATCGCCCCATTCCCTGCTGCCGTAGCTCAAGTCCCATCAATTCACAGTGAGTCTGCTGAATTGATTGAAACCTACCGACTGGGCACGGGCGATCGCATTCACATTGACGTGTTCAATGTGCCGGAATACACCGGCGAAAAGCAAGTTCTGGTAGACGGCTCGATCAACATGCCTCTGGTGGGGGACATCTCGCTGCGCGGCCTGACCCTGGATCAGGCTGGAGGGGCGATCGCCCAGGCTTACCAGGCCCTGCTGCACGACCCGTTGGTGAATGTTAGCCTCCTGGAGCCGCGTCCCCTCCAGGTCAGCATCGCGGGAGAGGTCAACCGACCGGGGGCTTACTCCATTCCCCTCGACGAGCGGCGGGCTGAGGGTGAGCTACAGTGGCCGACGGTGACCCAGGCCATTCAGATGGCGGGAGGCATCACCCCCACAGCCGATGTGCGGCAAGTCTATGTGCAGCGGTCTGAATCGGGACAGCGGCTCAACCTCGACCTCTGGGCCTTGCTGGATGGAGATTTGCAGCAAGACATTGCCCTGCGCGATGGGGACACGATCTACATTCCAACCGCTCAGTCCGTCAATCCAGCGGAAGCAACGGAGCTGGCCACCGCTAGCTTTTCTCCAGAGGTCATCCGCGTCCATGTGGTCGGTGAGGTGATGACCCCCGGCGTGGTTGAAGTGGTGCCCAATGCGCCGCTTAACCAGGCGCTGCTGGCGGCGGGGGGCTTCAATAACCGTCGCGCCAGCAAAGGCTCGGTGGATTTGATTCGCCTCAATCCTGATGGGTCGGTGACTCAGCGGGAAGTCGCGGTGGATCTGGCCCAGGGCATCAACGAGGAGACCAATCCCATTCTGTACACGGGCGACGTGATTGTGGTGGGGCGATCGGGCACCGCAACTTTCTCGGATGCGGTTGATGGGGTGTTTGAAACCCTGGGTCGGATCTTTCCCCTGTTTCGACTGTTTTAATTCTCTTGGGTACCGCCAAACGATGAAATCCCCTACCAAGCCCCAATTAGATTCAACCGGATCAAGACCTTCCCCTCCTTCAGCGGCACTGCAACTGCCCACCGTCGCGCTGGTGGGTGCGCCCAAGTGCGGCACCAGTTCTCTGTTTTACTGGCTTACGGCCCACCCGCAGGTGTGCGGCTCGTCACCCAAAGAGCCTTTTTATTTTATGGATGAGCGATCGCCCCTGATGCGACCCACCGCCAACTATAATCGACACGGGTACAGTCGCTACACTTTCTTTCCTCCTTCCCAGGGACCACAAGCACCCCACCCCACCGTTTTTCTAGAAGCAACCACCCACTCCCTCTACCAGCAAACGGCACTCGATGCCTTTGCCAGTTGGACGCCCCAACCCCACATCATCGTCTTGCTGCGGCAGCCGTCCGATCGCATCCTGTCTTCCTTTCGCTATACCCAACACAATCTGGCCTGTCTTGACCCAGAGGTTTCGTTTGCCGACTTTGTGGCTCTCCTGCTGGAAGGTCAGCTAGAGCAAATTCGCGATCGCTTCACCTCAAACACGAGTTTTTATGTGCTCAGTCGCGACCTGCACTATAGCTGCTACGTGAACTTCCTCACGCGCTGGGCGGAGCGCTTTCCCCCCGATCGCCTGCATCTCCTCACCTTTGAGTCATTGAGGGCCAATCCCCAGTCGGTAGTGTCCCACCTGGCCGCAACCCTGGGGCTTGATCCCGCTTTCTTTGAAGGCTTCGACTTTCAGAGCCAGAACACAACGACGGCGATCGCCCATTCCTGGCTGCATCGCCAGTGCCGCCGGGTCGCGCCCATGCTGCCCAAGGGTGGGATGAAATCTGCCCTTAAGTCACTCTACTTTACGCTTCAACGCCATCAAACATCCTTTTCGGGGTCGGATGATGACGCGCTCCGGCGACTTGACGACTACTTTGAACCTTGGAACCGACTGTTAGCAGAAGCATTTCAAATGGATCTCAGTGAATGGAGCCGAGTCTCCCCTTCAATCATTCGACCAACAAACCTCTCCCAGTAAAGAGTCTGAGCGCAGGGTGCGTCATTGCATCAACTCTATTTTCCTTTAATTATTCGTAAGAGGTTAAAGCATGTCGTATGGAACTCCAGCACTATTGGCTTATTCTCAAACGACAGTGGCTCCCTGCGGTCGTTGTATTTGGGGCAATTTCAGCATTGTCGTGGGTTTCCCTCCTGATGCAAGATCCGATTTATGAAGCCGAAGGAAAGATTCGGTTTACGCGAGGCGATGCCACGTCGTCTCTCACGGGGCTGCTTGAGGGAGACGTGGGACGGTTTGACCCCCTGATTGATGACAATAACCCCATTACCACCGAGATAGATATCATCCGGTCGGTACCCATTGTGCAGGAAACCATCGAGCGGCTAAATCTCACGAATGAGGACGGCAACTTGCTTAAGCGCAGCGCCTTTCTTAGCCGCCTTAGCTTAACCAGTAGCCGAGGCACGGATCTGCTCCGCATTGGCTATCAGGACCCCGATCCAGAGCTGGCTCAGGCAGTGGTCAATCGGGTGATGGATATCTATTTGCAAAACCACCTGCAGGAGAACCGGGCGGAAACCGTGGCGGCTCGCGAGTTCATCGAGCGTCAGATTCCTGAAGCCGAGGCGAGCGTACAGTCCGCAGAAGCCGCCCTGCGCCGCTTCAAGGAGGCAAATCAGGTTGCTTCCCTGTCAGAAGAGGCGGCGGCGGTCGTCTCGGCCTCGGAAGACGTGCGGCGTCGAGTTGCGGAACTGCAAGCGGCATTGGCCAGCGCCAGCGCCCAGTCGTCTGAGTTTTTCGCCACCATCGGTATGGATCCTAAAGAGGCGATCGCCGTTGCGACCCTCAGTCAGTCCGCTGGGGTTCAGGAGGCGCTGGTGGCCCTCCAGGAAGTTGAAACACAACTGGCAGTCGAGCGGGTGCGGTTCCAGGATACTCACCCGGCGGTGATTGCCCTGGAAACTCGCCGCAGCAATCTCGCTAGCCTGTTAGATGACCGCATCGCTGAGGCGCTTGATGGTGGAACGTATCCGGGACAAAACATCCAGATTGGGGAACTCACGGCGGACCTGATTGGTGACTTTGTGCGGGCTGAGGTGCGGCGGAGCGGCATCGCCCAGGAATACAGCGCCCTGGCCAGTATGCAATCGGCCTATCAGCAGCGGCTCAACCAGATTCCCCGGCTGGAGCAGGAACAGCGGGAGCTAGAGCGGCAGCTGGAGGCGGCCCAATCCACCTATGCGCTGCTGCTGGAGCGGCTGCATGAGATTCGCGTGGCCGAACACCAGAATGTGGGCAATGCTCGCATTATTCAGGCGGGAACCGTGCTGGAGAACCCGGTGGCCCCTCGGGAAACGTCCTACCTGGCGATGGGGCTGATGCTGGCGGTGGTATCGGCGATCGCCACGGCGCTGGCACTGGACTCCTTCGACAAATCTATCAAAACGATTCAGGCGGCTCGTGAGGTGTTTGGCTATACCCTCCTCGGCTTGATTCCGTCTTACTCCAAAGACAGCAAGCGGCGGCAGGGAGAACGCCTGGACCCGTCAGTTCCAGAAGTGGTCGTGCGGCAGCTCCCCCACTCCGCCATCAGCGAAGCCTACCGCATGCTTCAGGCAAACCTGAAGTTTCTCCGATCCGACCGACCGCTGACCTCGATTGTGGTCACCAGCTCGGTTCCTGGGGAAGGCAAGTCAACGGTTTCGGCAAACCTGGCGATGGCGACAGCAGAACTGGGCCATCGGGTATTGCTAATTGATGCCGATATGCGCCGTCCCCGGCAGCACCAAATTTGGGATTTGCTGAATGATGTGGGCTTGAGCCACGTGATTGTGGAGCACCTGGACCCCAGCACCGCCATCAAGGAGGTGACCGATCGGCTGAGCGTGTTGACCGCAGGGGTCACACCGCCCAACCCGGCAGCACTGCTCGACTCTCAGCGGATGGCAGCGCTGCTGGCGCAGTTCAGCAGTGACTACAGCCTGGTGATTATTGACACGCCTTCCCTCAACGCCGCTGCCGATGTTCCCATCCTGGGCAACATGACCGATGGCACGCTGCTGATTGTGCGCCCCGGCGTAGTGGACGGCGTCAGCGCTAATCTGGCCAAAGAAAGGCTGGAACAGTCCGGGCAAACCGTTTTGGGGCAGGTAGTCAATGGTTTCCTGGCTGAACACGAACCCTTCAGCGACTACTACTTTAGTTATGCAAATAGTTACGCGGATGTGGATGGCGATCGCCCCAGGCCCAGGCTTTCCCTGTCCCGACTCCGGGGCGGGCACTAGACCGTTTTACTCAGTAGGCACAGTGGGATGTTGAGCAAGTTTGCCAGAATTAGCCAGCAGCGGCTGACGCCGGAAACGCTGAAAATCATCAGCAACACCGGCTGGCTGTTTTTCAGCCGCGTCTTCAGGATACTGGTCAGCCTCGTTGTCAATACGTGGACGGCTCGATATCTCGGCCCACAGCAGTTTGGGGTTTTGCAGTATGGCCTGGCCTTTTCCAGCTTTTTTATGCCGCTATCAACGGCCCAAATGAGTCCCATCCTCACCCGCGATCTGGTGCGACACCCCGATGAAGCCCCGCAAATTTTGGGCACTGGCTTTGTGCTGCAGCTCATTGGTGGCATTGCCGCAGGGGTGATGAGCATTGGGACGTTTTGGCTGCTGACGCCAGAGCCTTCGACGGTGCATTTACTGGTCGCGGTGATTGCGCTCAAGTTTATTGCCAACTCCTTTCAGCCAATTGAAAGCTGGTTTGAAGCAAAGGTGGCGTCAAAGTTCGTAGTCTTTGCTAACAACATTGCCTTTGTCGTTGCCACGCTGCTGGAAATTTTCTTCATTGTTGTCGAAGCCTCGGTGGTGGCGTTTGCGGCGGTCCTGGTGCTGGAAACCGCGATGATGGCGGCGGGACTGGTGGTGTTTTATCAGCGCGATCGCCAGCAGGTGCTCCAGTGGCGTACGGATTTGACCCGGCTACGGGAGTTGTTCAACGCATCGCTTCCCCTGCTGCTGGCATCCACCGCCAATATGCTCTACTTCAATATCGATCGGGTCATGCTGGGGCGCATGGTAGAAAATAGCGCGGTTGGCATCTATTCCAGCGCGGCGACTTTGTCGGGATCGTGGTACTTTTTGCCCGTTATTCTGGCATCGTCGCTCTATCCCAGAATTATTCGTGCTCGGGAGACTCCAGCCACCTACCACCGCCATCTGCAAACCTTCTACGATCTGGTTAGCGCTCTGGCATACGGCCTGATTCTACTATTTTCGCCCCTGGCAGGCGTGGTCATTTTGCTGCTTTATGGTGAACACTATCTGGCCGCTAGCCCAATTCTGACCGTGCATTTATGGAGTTCTCTGTTTCTATTTTTAGGCATTGCCCAAAGTAAGTGGATCGTGGTGGAGGGGCTTCAGCGGTTTGACTTTGTTGCCCGAGTAACGGGGCTAATTTGTAACATCGGGCTGAATTTGGTGTTAATTCCCCAATACGGCGGTATGGGAGCGGCGATCGCCACCCTGATCTCCTATGCCGTTGGGGGATACCTGGTGTTTCTCGTGTTTCCCCAAACCCGGGCCAATGCTCTGCTGATGACCAAAGCGCTGGGGCTGCCGCTGCGCTTACCCTCCCTGCTGAAACAGTTTCTCTCGTCTGAGGTATAGCCGTGGCTCATTCTCAAGGGGCGATCGCTCCTCAATCTCATCCCAACGCACTCTCACAGCCACATCAGTCGGTGTTTGTTGCCATCTCTCCATTTCAGCGGGGATTAATTTTGGGCAGCATGGTGTTGTATATCACCTGGATTGGCCTGCAACACCTGCTGCATCCCGTCGGGATTGCCGCCATCGGCAATATACAACTGGCATTGCTGCTCAATTTAAGTTTATTGTCAGTCCCTTTTATTTGGCAGCCCCCTGGCCTGGGCTGGTTTCATCCCCTGGTGTTTGTTCCCCTGATGATGCTGAGTGAGCACCTGCAGCGTACCGCCGTTTATGTGCAGGGATTACAGTGGCACGCCGCCTTGCCGGGGTGGAGTGGCGAGCAGCTTTCCCAACTGGTGTGTGAGGAACTGCTGTTGCGATCGCTAGCTCTTCTCGCGCTCTATGCGGGTTTTGTCCTTGTGCCCCGGCTCCCCATTCCCACCTTTGCAGCCGTTGGCAACTCGCCCCGCCTGGCAAGCAAAGTCGTTCTGACCGTAATGATTTCAGTTGGGATATTTGCGGCGTATATGCAGACGCGCGGCGGCATTGTGGCACATATTGTGTCGTGGGGGGGCGGTCGCCGCTTGGGGCTGGCAGGGGATGCTTACTGGGGCTTGCTGATTCAATTGGGGCTGATTGCCTGTCTCACATGGTTTGCCGTCGATCGCCAGTCTGCTTCACGCCCGCTGTTTTGGGGATGTGCTGGGGTTTCACTTGGAATCATCTTTCTTTTTTCAGGGTCGCGATCAGGTATCATCTATCCGCTGTTTTTAGGGCTGTTGGTTTGGCTGCTGCGAGAACGGCGAATTGACACAACTAAAATTGTCACGCTGATGCTCATTGGCGTCTTTTTGATTGGCTTTCTGGGTGAGTTTCGGCGCAGCACCTTTGACGGTGAAATTGATTGGGATCTTTTGACCGGAGAATCAGCCGACTCGTCGGCGTTGGTCACGGGGCTGGATGAAATTGCCGCTCGCAGTAGCGTGGGCGATGCCGCCTTTCCCATTCTGGCGCAAGTTCCCCACGAGGTGGACTTTCTCTACGGTCAGTCTTACCTGGCTGTGCTGGTACTGCCGGTGCCGAGGGCTTTTTGGCCTGAAAAGCCAGGATTAGTAGGCGGACTAACCGGCACTACTTTTTTTGGCGGGATGGCGGGGGTACCCCCTGGTGCCATTGGTGAAGCCTACTGGAATTTTGGTGTCCCCGGCGTCTTTGCTGTGTTTCTGATCTTTGGTGCCTTTTGCCGGTGGCTGGCTACCGTCTTTCAGCACAACATCCAGGTACCCGTAGCGATCGTGCTATACGTCATCACCCTTTTTTACTTCTTTGATCCCTCCAGCCCAAATTTTGTGACCTGGCTGCGATTGTTAGTACTATCTCTGCTTTTTTTGAAGATCAGCGGGTTGATGCCACAGGGCGATCGCCCACGTACCGTCTTATCAAGGTAATTAATCATGACTGCATTACAACCGTTAAAAATTTTTGCAGACCGGCGTTTTGTCCATGCCCAGACGCCCCATGTGGAAATGCTCTACCCGTTTTGGGGCAAAAATCCCGAAGACCCCCGCCATCCCAAATCAGGGCAGTTTGATGTTTATCAAGACCACGGCGTCCCCGGATTGACCTTTGCGCCTCTAGCAGACGCCGATGTCGTTGTGGTTCCCGTCGCGTGGCAATACGCCCTGCGCGATCGCCACCAGCGGCAGTTGATCGTTGACTGTGTCGAGCAGGCTACCGCATCAAATAAACCGGCTCTGATGTTTTATGTCAGCGACTTTGACCAGCCAATTCCCTTACAAAACACGATCGTTTATCGTACTTCACTGCTGGCATCAAAGCGCCGCCCCTACGAATTTTCCCTACCGGGGTGGAGTGAAGATTTTGTCACCCACTACTGTGCCGGGCAGCTTCCCCTCCGCCACAAGCCTCAAAAACCAACCGTTAGCTTTTGTGGACTGAGCAAACCCCTGGATGCCTCTCCCATGCAGCGCGTCAAGGAGTTTTTGATTCAGGAGGAAAGACTGACGGGGATCAAGCTCGGGAATCTGGGGTCAGTGATTCGGGCCAGGGCGCTGCGATCGCTAGTCCGCAGTCCTTTGATAGAAACCAGCATGATCATTAGAAGCGGCT
>JAYKGU010000310.1:0-8014 GCA_035285585.1 Synechococcales cyanobacterium | reverse complement strand
GGACTTCTACAGCCAAACCCGTGACGACGATGCACAAGGAGTTTCCATTCAATGGGTTTCCCCAGCGAGTGGGGACCGACCGTTAGGGTGAACCGCTGCGGTCGCTCAGTGATGTTTCCATTCAATTGGTTTCCCCAGCGAGTGGGGACACCCGTAAGTTAGGCTGCGCTCCAACCGTTAAGGCAGTTCTTGGTTTCCATTCAATTGGTTTCCCCAGCGAGTGGGGACTGCTACATCTCGAGGAAAGCTTCGAGGACCGCTCCTATGAAAGTTTCCATTCAATTGGTTTCCCCAGCGAGTGGGGACCTGAACGCGAGGAACAGCAGCTGGTCGCCATCGACATGTTTCCATTCAATTGGTTTCCCCAGCGAGTGGGGACCTGGAGCAGGTAAAATATCACGATACGCTTATCCAGTTTCCATTCAATTGGTTTCCCCAGCGAGTGGGGACGGAGAGTCTTCAGTGACCCTGTTCGGGTACAGAAGGGGTTTCCATTCAATTGGTTTCCCCAGCGAGTGGGGACCTTTTAACGCATAGGCAGGAAGCACGCCGCCCAAGAGTTTCCATTCAATTGGTTTCCCCAGCGAGTGGGGACGACCGAGAGCGCGAAGGTCCGCACTTTGATGGAGAAGGCTGGTTTCCATTCAATTGGTTTCCCCAGCGAGTGGGGACAAGATCCTTACCTAAGAAATAACCGCCTTCACCTTTTTTGTTTCCATTCAATTGGTTTCCCCAGCGAGTGGGGACGCTTTATTTATTAAGATGCTCAGTCTTCTCGTACCAGAGTTTCCATTCAATTGGTTTCCCCAGCGAGTGGGGACAAGAGAAAGAAGGCCAGGTGGTCGACCACACTGGTTTGTAGTTTCCATTCAATTGGTTTCCCCAGCGAGTGGGGACGGAGAAGAGGCGGAAGCCCATCTTCCTCGTTAACCCCGTTTCCATTCAATTGGTTTCCCCAGCGAGTGGGGACTTCCTCGTCACCCTCAACCGCGACGAGCATTTTGAGTTTCCATTCAATTGGTTTCCCCAGCGAGTGGGGACGGGGATCCGGAAGGTCAACAGTCCCTCCTGGGGCTCGAGTTTCCATTCAATTGGTTTCCCCAGCGAGTGGGGACTCAATCAATAGCAGTAGTTCATAGAGCTTAGATGAGCTGTTTCCATTCAATTGGTTTCCCCAGCGAGTGGGGACAACGATAGAGATCGTGGTAGCTAACCTCAACCCACAACATCAAGTTTCCATTCAATTGGTTTCCCCAGCGAGTGGGGACTCCTCTCTATTGAAACCCATATTCGGCGAGAATTCCAGAGGGCAGTTGCGAGGGATAGGCAATCGAGCGGCAAAAACGGCTCCAAAAATTGGGTTGAGTAGCCTGAAACGCTTGCCCAGAGCAATATCGAGGGATAGAACGAAACAATGCGGGATTGGGGCATTTTGCGTCAGCCTCGCAGCACTTCAAAAACCTCAGATAATCACCGAACCCGGCATCGTCGTTACAGGCGGACCGCCCCAGACCTCCACCTGAGCCAGCGTATGGCGCGAGAGAGGATAGAACCGCACCTGATCTTCCTGAAGCTTCAGGCGAGGGCGTAGCCGCTGCTGTAACTCTGCATACTTTTTCTCCGACAAGACACACTCAAATACACTATACTGCACCCGCCTGCCATAGCCCTCCAGCAAATCCGACACCTTCTTGCGGCGCTTATCCGACGGAATATCGTAGGTAACGACATAGAGAAACATGGCGGCTTCTGACTCCTGATAGCCGATTTTGGATTTTAGATTTCGGATTTTGGATTCCTGACTCCTGACTCCTGATTCCTGACTCCTGACTTCCGCCTCCCGGCCTAGCGAATCAAGTAAGGGCGATAGCGGTGGCTGGGGGCATAGACAAACTGCTTATACGCCTTAACCTGCTGGGTGAGCAGATGCCAGCGGGGTTGGCTAACGCCCTCCACCATCAGCGGCTCCTCCATGCGCTGCACAAATGCCCGCAGAAACTTTTGGCGGCCCCTGTCATTGAGGAAACAGCCCCCATCGCGGCAGCCAAAGTCCTGGTTCGCGTCCATGATGCGGCGATTCACCAGGTAGAGCACCAGAGAATCCACAATCGGCGCACGAAACTCCTCAATCAAATCCGACGCCAGGGCCGCGTGCTGGTGGTTGCCCTCGTGTAAACAGGCCGCATAGGGATCTAACCCCTGGATCTCAATCAGACTCAGCAAATGGTTCCAGACCACCTGGTAGCCAAAGCTCAGCATGGCATTAACCGGATTTCCAGGGGGACGGCGCGATCGCTCAACAAACACAAACTCGCTATTCTCCAGAGAATCGGCAAAGGCCCCATAGTAGCTGGCCGCTCCCGCACCCTCCAGGCCCATCAATCGGGCGATCGCCTCTGCCTGCGCCGCCTGCTGCGCCAGATAATCCAGGCTTTGAATCGCCTGCTCAGTGCGGTCAGAGGGTCGCTGGCGCTGCTGTCGCATCAGCAAAACCCGGCTGTTCTTCAGCTTAGCCTGCACAATCGTTCGCGCCGCCACCAGGCGATCGGCAAAGCCCAACTCCTGCTGATAGCGCAGCAGTTGGCGGTAGCCCCTGGAGATGGGCAGAATGCGGCCATAGCAATACCCCATCCGCGACAGATAGGCGATGGGGATGTCTCGCCAGAGGCAGGCGCGGATCACCTGCGTCGTTATTTGGGACTTGCCAAAAATGAGAATCTGCTCCAGCAGGGGCAACTGCACCTCATCCAGGACAGTTTGGCCCTGCTTGATGACCACCTGCTCCTGGTTCAAAGAAAGGTAACAGCCCTGCTGGGCGATGTAGAGGGTACGCACAGGAAAGAACCTTGGCTATAGATTAGCGGCGATCCAGCTCATCCATATCCTGGGACTGGATCTGGGACGACTGCCGCCCCAGTATCTCAGCCCGCTCCTGGTCTCCCATCAGGAAAAGGATGATGCGATCGCTGGCGCTGGCGGTAGCAAAGCTGGCAATCGCCACCAGAATGGTATTGATAAACACCGCCATCAGGCCCAGGGGCGCGATGATTAGCACAATGTAGGTGACGGCTCCGTTGACCGCTGCCACAGACAGGTTACGTACAAACGCAGCACGGGGAGTGAAATACATGGGCTTTGCCTCCAAATAGGAAAGTTTAGGGGTGAGGGTGAAGGTGCGATCGCACCCAGTTCCGCAAAGCCAATTCAGCCTCGACTTCATCCTGTCGGGCCTGGGCCAGAAACTCATACAGCTTTGTTTTAGGGACTAAAGGAAAAGTGGGGCTGGTTTCTACCTCCTCATAGCCCTGTTCCCGGAGCTGGTAAATTCGCCAGGTTTCGCCGTTGTAGCGCCAGAACTCTGGCACTCCCATGCTGGCGTAAAGCTGCGGCTTGTTGATATCAGTGTGGGTAATATCGATTTCAACCACCAGGTCGGGGGGCGGGTCTTGGGTCAGGTCAACCCTACGGCCTGCCACAATGGCCTGGTTCTGAATATAGTAGGCGTTGTCAGGCTCCGCCGACCGATCCAGCCCTTCCCGATCGAGGGTGGTAGAACCCATCGTTTTGAGCTTCATGCCCATCTCTAAGACCAAAACCCGGATGAATAGCTCGATCAGCCGCACCGCAAACTCATGATCTTCCAGTGGCATGGTGATTTCTAAAAGTCCCTGGTCATAGGTCAGTCGGGCAACGCGGCGATCGCCAATTGCCTGCCGAATCATCTGATACCGCTGCCAGTCCAGATTGCGAAACACAACGCGCCTCTCGCCAATGGGTTTGGCGAGAGGCTGGGGAACGAGGGGAGAGGTGCGAATCATGGGCCACTAGAGAATGAAATCGGTTAGCTTTAGTGTACTGAGATTAGCGGGTGGCGAGAGTTTCGCGCTTGATCAGGATTTGAGATATTATCAGTCGATTTGACGAATAGTTTCTAGCCCCCACTGGTGGAGCGATCGCAGTAGCAACTGAGACGGAGGGTGCCAACGTCTTTCAATGACGTGATTCAGCACTTGCATCATGAGTTCAAAAATAGTACAGGAGATATCAAATCCGGATTTTTTCCAAAGGGAATAAAGTATTTCATCATTCACGGATTTCCCATTATGAATCACATCATTTCTCAATTCCCGAATTGCGTCCGGCAGTTTAAACCACATATGGCTTTTATTATAGTTCCTCAGGTTGTACCAACCAATCAAAAGACTACCTAATCCTGTAGGTCTATAATTCTCTATCGATCCACGATATGTGTCTTGAGGAATGATCAGTTTCTGTTGTACCCACTTATCAGCCATAGCTCGAATGTACAATAGACGTTCTAATAGCTGGGCAAATTGCATAAAGGCAATCGTATAACTATCCCGTTTCAATGCCAACTCAATAAATAAATTTTCTTCCCATGCCAATTGAAAATTAGCATCCAGGGTGAGATCCCTTTCAAGTAGAGGTTGGAGCATTCCTTGCCATGTCCGAATCTGTTCTCCTGAGACTTGAGACTTAATAATCTTTGATCCACACCAACCTTGAATTCTCGCTAGGGCTAGCTTAGTTTCCCCATTACTGGCTAAAGATAAATGCTTTGCGAGTTTATAAATTCCTTCGCAACGATCCTTATGTGATTCCAACCATACGGCTGCTTCTGCAAAATCCCCCCGCCCCCATGCGGACGCAATGCGCTCCCGCTCCACAGGCCAAAAATACTGTCCCAGACTGACTCTCTGAAAACTTGCCGCCATCTGTGCAGCTTCATCATTGAACAAAGGGCTTGGTTCGACAGGAATCAATTGTTCAACCGGACACTGCCTCATCAGGGCCGCTGCACAAATTTCTAACGTACTGGCAATTTGTGGGACAGATCCCTTAGTTTGTATCAGCAAGGTTATTTCTTGGGAAGACGGATCTTTGAGGCGATCGAGGGCATATCTTAGGATGAAGCCTTCAACTTCTTGACGAATCTCATTAACTTTATTTACGGCTACTACTGGATTCCAAACGTCTACCTCGATTTGAGGATAAAGTTGGTGAATTCTACCCTCCATTAGTTTTGCTAGCCACAAAGTGTCGGCACGACGAAAATTCCAGGAAATTTCCGCTGGTTGATCAGTACCCCATAGGATGATATGGTCTAAGCTATCTTGGACAAGAGTATTAATAATAATCCTATCGAGCAATAGCTCAACTGAGCTAAAGGTATTAATCTTCAGGCAATGTTGATAAATATGCTCCCCTAAATGCCGAACACTCCAACGAAATTCAGGCTTATGCTCTTCCCCGTGGTAGCTACGCTCTAACCCAAATTCGGCGTATAGCTGATCAATATGTTGGGGATGACCGCGATCGCCATCTGCCCCTAAGCTACGCAAAATACCATCTTTACAACGCCAACCAACTTGTCGAGTGCCAACTGTAATTATGAGAGTTTTCATGGTACGAGACAATTCTATTTTTGAATCAACAGTTTCTCAACAAGTTTTTATCCTAAAGGGAAGATTTGAGCATAGTCACTGCTACCAGTTCGTTGGCGTAGTTCACTGATATATCGCCTGCGCGGATCTTGAGTCGCACCAAAGACAGTAACGACCTGGTACTCATCCAGATCGGCAATCCAGACTGGAGAAGGTTTTACCCCTCCCTGCACCTGGCCACAGAGATTGCCATCATAATCTTTCTGTCCCCGACGTATTACTTTGAAGTCATCACTGTGAAGTACCGCCAGTGGATAGGATTTGCCAAAGTCTTCGGCACCGTTGCATACAATGATGCGGCAATTGGCATCGGCGGCTTCCGTCCAGCGATCGCCACTCACCTGTCCCACCGTCAAGGGATTACGGGGATTGACCGACCGATCGGCCAGCCGATCGAGAGCTTCATAGAACGCCTGGAGCCGCTGGCGGAAGCACTGCTGAAAGCTCTGAACATCATCCGGTAGCCGCCAAAACGAATCTTTAGTCTCGGGGAACAGAGTAGATCCACGCCACCAGGGAGCGCGGTCTCGCGTTTTGCGAGAATAGCAGGGGCGTCTTGCTCCCTGGCCAATGCCCCCCAGGTGAAACATCATCCAGGTCAGGATTTTGCAGAGCGTTTCAACGTCCCCCTTCTGGTTTGCGGGCACTTCCGAAGAGCAGGCCAGGATCAGCTTGCCAGATTGCTCCCCGCAGGGATCGTTCTTCCCCTGGCCTGTAGGACGGGATTCTCGGCGCACCACCCGACCATCGGCAATTCTGACGGTTAGCCAGCCCCGCTTCTGCCGGGGATTAATGGCTCCAAACAAGTCGCCCTCTAGACCCTGGACTTCCTTGGCAGGCAACACTCCCAGGGCAAAGACACGGAACCAGTAGCGCAGCATTGACTTGAAGGCGACTGGACGTACCTCGGCATCAGGGTTGCCCCGCATCTGCCATTCATTGCGACGTTCATTCCAATTCCATTGGGTAACCTTCTGCCGTCCGTGGATGAGCTGGCCTTCTAGGGTAAATTGGACGCTGAAGAACTCATCCTCCAGGGCCGTCTGTCCGGCTCTAACCAAACTGCCATAGCCGGTGTTGACCTGGGAGCCAATGCCAGACTGAAGCCCCCGGCTGAGCCATTGCTTGACCTGATTCAACATCTCGTCATTGCAACCTTTGGTGGGGAGAATACCGATCAGAAAGGTTGCCTCCTCCAAAGAGAAGAACGGATTGGGGTTGGGGTTGGGAGGGTAGAGCAGACCTTGCCCAGCCGTATCCCATGACCAGATATTATTGGCCATGTCTACGGCTAAACCGCCGTTGTTGCCTGACTGTTGGGGAAGGGGATAAGCGTCCAGAAAGATAACTTTGCCAGAGCGCTCCTTACTTTCTTTACTGTCCAGGAAGCCAAAGTACTGACGGGACACCACCTCTTCAGCCTGTTGCCAGGAGAGCTTTTCCTGTGCCATCAGTTCCCGAATAGCCTGGGTGCGGGCAACTCCACGAAGGGTACTGGAGGGAATGTAGGGCATCCCCAGGGCATCAAAGGCGGGTAGCAAGATACTCTCTGGGCCACGATGGCCGCCGACTCGAATGCGCCATAGACACTTCACCGGGAAAGTATTGCCCTCCCCTGCGATGTGCTTGGTGCGGTTGGTCAGTTGAGTGAGGCGATCGCGATAATTTGCCCTTTCTTCTGCCATTTGCAGGATCTGAACCTTGGTGGGGTCTTTGTAGGTGCTATCGGGCGATCGCATCCACCGCAGGTATTCTACAAAGCTGGCGCTGCCATCAGGGTTCGGGGAGGGATCCGCCGGATGCTCCAGCCAGGGAGACGGTTCACTGGGAATGTCGCCACCGCTATTCCCTCCTCCACCGCTACTCCCTTTACCACCATTTCTACCGCTGCTGGTAGGGCCAGGATGTTGTGTGGAAGGATTTGACCTTTGCAGAGCCGATGGCTGCTTGCTCTGCCCTGGTCGTTTGGGTCGATCAAAAACCATCTATGCTTCCCCCTTAATGTCGTGGTAGACTGCCGTTGCCCAGAAGCTGAACTCTTGGGCGATCGCCAACCCCAGTCCGGTTAATCCCAGATACTCATCCGTCTCCAGGTTTTTGAGGGTAGTTAGCCCTTGAGATCCTGACAGGTTCTGCTTCTCTGCAATTTTCTCTAAGCACTCAAAATACTTTTTGACCACCTGTTGCTTTCCTTCCTGGCTGAGGGCGGTTTCTTCGGCTTTAAGCCGCATCAGCCCCCAGGTTGAAAGATAGGTGTATAGCTCAACGGCTTGGTTTTTCTGCTCCTTGAGATGTTCCTTGGGCTGGCTACCATTTTGCTTAGGCTGTGCTCTCAGTGCGATCAGAGCCTCGTAAACGGGGGTACTGATTGCCCGTGGATCAAAAGGCGCTGCTGGTTTCTTTGCAGGTGGGCCATCAGGGGTAGACATCGCGACCGTAGCCGATTTAGACGCGGTAGACATCGCGCCTGGGGCTGGTTTAGGCGATGAGGACGTCTTTTTCATAAATGAAGATTTTTTTTTCATAGTTAAGTAGGTGGTCATAAGTGA
>JAYKGU010000309.1:0-38102 GCA_035285585.1 Synechococcales cyanobacterium | reverse complement strand
ACTGGACAGGGAGCGGGCATCAGACCTCGCTTGAGGCAATCCGTGCTGAACTGTCTACCCATCAGGAGGCTGGCTAGTCCAGTCAGACTGGGAATCCCCGTGCCTTCAGGCCGGGGAGGATGTCAATCGGTGAGAGCGTGATTCATGGCGGTAGGGGGGCGACTGGGGCAGCCGCTGCCAATTGGTACAGGTCTATTCTCCAGGTGTACAGCCCCATTTGCTATCGGTTCCTTGCGCTGCAATTTTGCGGGAAGGCTGGACAGGCCTCAGCCCATTATTTCTTGCTCCGACACATTTTTTGCAAATGCGAAAACCACGGTGTTTACTGAGGGCGTTGGCAATTTCTTGTTGCTTCCCCCAGCCCCGGTCTTCGCAACTTCGCTGGGGGTATCTGGCTGTTGGCGAGGGGAGATGTTAAACTGCGGCGTTGAGTCGTGCGTGGGGAGGTTTCCACGGGCAGATGCAAGACCCCAATGAATTAGTAGAAATTCTGCAAACGGCAATTTCTCCAGTCGTCCTGGTTTCCGGAATCGGCCTGCTGATTCTCTCCATGACCAATCGCTTTGGACGCACCACCGATCGCCTGAGAAGCTTGATCAAGCAGATTAACCAGGCTAACTACGACCACACTGAGCGCATCGCCGCCCAGATCCGCATTCTCTACTGGCGATCGCGCCTGCTCCTGTTAGCGATCAGCTTTGCCCTGGCCAGCGTGTTGTTCGTCAGCCTGCTGGTGGTGACGCTGTTTAGCATCTACCTGCTGGGGCTGGGGTTAGAAGGGGTGGTGGTGGGCCTGTTCATTATCAGCTTGATGTGCCTGGTGACCTCGGTGCTGCTGTTTATTCAAGACATGAGTCTCTCCCTCAAAGCCCTAAGGGAGGAACTGCGGGGGCTGCTATGACCGCTTCTGAGCCTCGCTCAATGTGGCTGGAAGAACTGCGGGATCTGCTGCGGGGAGCGTCGGGAGGGTTTTTGTTTGGCATTCCCCTGCTCTATACCGTAGAGGTCTGGTCGATTGGCTCCTCTATCCAATCAGTGCGGCTGCTGGCCGTGCTGGGCACCACCTTCATTGTGGTGCTGCTATTGACAGAGGTACAGGGGTTTCGGCGTACCCCGAACCTCCGCCCCATTGAGGCCGTGATGGAAAGTATTGAAGCCTTGAGTTTGGGGGTGGTGTGTGCGGCGATCGCCCTGGTGCTGCTGCGGCGCATTACCCTGACCACGCCCCTGTCCGAAACCCTGGGCAAGCTGATTTTTGAGGCGGTGCCCTTTGCCATTGGGGTCGCCCTGGCCCGCTCGACCCTGAGCTGGGAGCGATCGCCGTCGAATGTCAGCCTGTCTGAGCGGAGCACCCATCGCCGCCGCCCAGAACAGACCCCATTCACTGCCTTCACCCCGTTTAGCCTGCGGGACACCCTGATCGACCTGGATGCCACCCTGCTGGGGGCCGTGATCATCGCCTTCAGCATCGCCCCCACCGAGGAGATCCCCCTGCTGGCTTCCGCCATTCCGCCCCTGTGGCTACTGTTGATCATGGGGGCGTCCCTGTTGCTTTCCTATGCCATTGTGTTTGCCTCTGGCTTTACCGATCGCACCGAGCGCCAGCAGCGGGGGTTGCTGCTCAGTCCAGTGACAGAAACCCTGGTGGCCTACCTGGTAGCGCTGCTGGCCTCGACGGTGATGCTGGTGTTCTTTCAGCAGTTGACCCTGACCGATCCCTGGCAGGAGTGGCTGGGGGATGTGATTGTGCTGGGGCTGCCCGCTTCCGTGGGGGGAGCGGCTGGGCGAATTTTGATTTGACCCAGAACTTTGATTTGATGGAAGAGACGCCGTTAAAACGTACTAACAAAACCTGTAAGTAGGTCCGCACAATTAAATTCATGTTAGAAAACCAGGGGAGCGCCCCACCGGGGAGCGCCCCGGTTTTCTAACCTTCGTTTTTCAATACAGTTCTACTTAGAATTCCATGGGCAAACCGGAATCCCTGTCCGAGTCAGGATCCTCCCAAAATCAGATAGAAACCTCGGGGGCTGGCGATCGCCAGACTCAGGCTTTAGCAGCGGGGCGATCGCTGGCCGAGTGGATTACCTTTGCCATAGCCGCCCTGATTCTTCTGGGGCTGGTGGGGCTGGTGATCTTCGACTGGCAGGTAAATCAGAACCGTCCCCCTGCCTTCCAGGTCGAGGTGTCCGCACCGCGCCTTACCGATGGGCTGTACTACGTCCCCTTTGCTATTCACAACACGGGGGGACGCATCGCCCGGACAGTGCAGGTAACAGCGACGCTCCAGCTCGATGACGAAGAAGCTGAAACCGGAGAACAGCAAATCGACTTCCTCTCCGGCCACGAACAAAAGGGGGGCAGCTTTGTCTTCACCCACGATCCCCAGCAGGGAGACCTGACCGTCCGGGTAGCCAGCTACAAGCGGCCCTGAACCCCTACGCGACGTTGAATTAGCGAGTCTGCCGCAGGCTTTCCACCTTGCGAACAAAGTTGTCCGTAAAGATGGAGATGACCCGCTTCTTGCGGGTTTTAATGTTGACGCTGATGGACATCCCCGACTGGAGGTTGATGGGGCGACCACTGACATTAATGTACTGCTGGTCAATTTCAATCCGGGCCGGGAAGTGGTAGAAGGGGCGGATCTCGTCTGGGGGCAGCGCGTCAGAACCAATCCACTTCAGCTCGCCCTCCACGTCACCGAACTCGCTGAACGGGAAGGAGTCAATGCGCACATCCACATCCATACCTGGTTCAACAAAACCGATGTCCTGGTTGGTAATAAACACTTTGGCCACCAGCGCGTCCCCTGGCACCACTTTCAGGATGGGTTCGGGAGAGTTGTTGTTGATGAAGCCCTGATCCTGGGCCTGCAGGTCGAACACAATGCCGTCGATGGGGGAGCGAATTTCCTGGTAGTTCAGGGTCAACTCAGTTTGACTGAGCTGGCTGTTGAGGTCGGCCAGCTGCTTATCATTCTCGACGATGCGCTTATTCAGTTCACTGTCGATCTCCGCAATGCGCTTCTCGTTGTCGGCCATGCGGTTCATGATGTCGTTGCGGGAGAGGGCCACCGTGTTCACCAACTGCTCCTGGGCCTGGGCCAGCTGTGCCCCCAGTACCTGCTCTTGCTGGGTGAGCCGATCTAGCTCGGCCCTGCGGTTGAGAACTTCCACCTGCTGGCGGTTATACTGCAGCTCGGCGATCGCCCCCTCCGCCACCAGCGGCTCAATGTTCTCCAAGATACTCTGCTCGATGTCCGAGGCTTCCTGGATCGTTGCTATCTGCTGGCGGGTTTGGATCAGCTCGCGCTGGGTGCGCTCCACCTCTAGCTGGGCGGCAGCGATGCGGGAATTAGCCTCAGTCTGCAAGGTTCCCAGGCGAATCTGCTGATTGGGGCTGAAGTTGCCGCCGCCCTGTCCGGTCAGCAGCGACGCATAGAGGGCGTTTTCCTCCAGCAGGGTGCGGCGACTGGTGGTGAGGGCCAGGACTTCAGGGGGCAGCTCAATTTCTGCCAGTTCAGTCAGACTGGGTAGAGATACGCCACCCAACTGGGCACGGTAAAACTGGTTTTCTTTGACTAAGGAATCGCGCACCTGCGCCAACGACTCTCGCTCGGCCTGGGCTGCGGTAGGGTCGAGGCGCACCAGCAGGTCGCCCTTGCGCACTTCGTCCCCATCCTCGACCAGCACCTCCTCTACCTTACCGGCGATGGGGGGTTCAATTTCCCAAACCGCTCCCTGAGGTTCCAAAATGCCCGTGGCGGGCACCGCCTCTTCAATTTTGGCCAGACAGGCCCAGGCGATACCAAAGGTAACCACCCCCACAATGCCCCAGACGATGGCCCTGGACCAGATGGGCGTTTGCTTCAAAATGACGGGCTGATCGAATGCCTCGGCCCGAATGACCTTATTGTCGCTATCTCCCGACTTAGTCATCCCCTGGGATGGCTGGGGGCTGGGGGACTGTTTGGGATCCAGGGTGGTGATTGCCGCATTAGGCTGGTTGCCATTCTGGGGGCGATCGCCCTGGGGAAGCTGACCGTTGGTGAATTTTGGTTCTGGAGTCTCTTTCATGGGTCGTCTTGCTGCAAATTGCCAACTATGAGGGGTAGGTAATGGATTGAAGCCAGGTGAATGAAGACTCTAGAGCTGAGCTTCCTGCTGCTGGTAGAGGCAGTAATACCGCCCCTGAAGTGCCATCAGCTCGGCATGGGTTCCTTTCTCTACGATAGATCCCTTATCCAGCATCAGGATCACATCAGCACCACGAATAGTACTGAGGCGGTGGGTGATAAAGAATACCGTGCGGCCCTTGAAGGCTTCCGCCAGGTTGAGGCAAACCCGCCGCTCGGTGTCGTAGTCCAAAGCACTGGTGGCTTCGTCCAGGATGAGCATACGGGGATTTTGGAGAACGGTGCGGGCGATCGCAATCCGCTGTCGCTGCCCCCCAGACAGGGACGCGCCCCGCTCACCCACGCGGGTGTTATAGCCGTTGGGCAGCTCCATAATAAAGTCGTGGGCGGCGGCCACCTTAGCGGCTTCGATAATGGCATCTGGCGAGGCATCAGGCATGGTCAGGGCAATGTTTTCCTGAATCGACCCCTCAAACAGCAGGCTGTCCTGGGGCACGATGCCGATTTGCTGGCGCAGGGAGTACAGTTCCACCTTACTGATGTCATAGCCGTCCACCAGGATACGCCCGGTTTCCAGCTCATACAGGCGGGGCAGCAGCTTGGTCAGGGTACTCTTACCCGATCCGCTCTGGCCCACCAGGCCGACAAAGGAACCCGGCTCGAACTCCACGCTGACGTTGTTGAGCTGCGGCGGGCCGCTGGTGCCAAACCGAAAGGACACGTTTTCATAGACCACTGCGCCTTTGACCGGCGGCATGGGGATATTGTTGCGGTCTACCTCGTCGGCTTCGGGAGCCGCATCAATGATGTCGCTGAGGCGCTCAATGGACAGGGCCGTTTCCTGGAAGTTCTGCCAGAGCTGGGCCAGACGCAGCAGAGGGCTGGTTACATATCCCGAAATAATCCGGAAAGCGATGAGCTGGCCCAGGGTGAGCTGCTGCTCCAGCACCAGGTAAGCCCCCACCCAGAGAACGAGCAGCCCTGACAGCTTGTTCAAAAAGTTACTGGTGGAACTGGCGGTTGTCGAGGTCAGCACCGTCTTAAACCCTGCGCTGACGTAGCGGGCATAGCGCTGCTGCCACTGCCACCGCGCTCGCAGCTCCATGTTCTGCGCCTTGACAGTCTGAATTCCTGACATCACCTCCACCAGATAGGACTGGGTTTCGGCGTTGCGCTCGGCTTTGTGACGGAGCTGCTGGCGAATGATCGGAGATGCGATGAACGCCAGGCCCACGAAGAGGGGAATGGTCGCCAGCGACACCAGGGTGAGCAGCCAACTGTAGAAGAACATGACGACGATGTAGATCACCGAGAAAATCGCGTCCAGCACCACCGTCAGGGCCGTACCCGTGAGGAACTGGCGGATGTTTTCCAGCTCGTTGATGCGGGTAGACAGTTCACCCACCGGTCGCCGCTCGAAGTAGCGCAGGGGCAGGCGCAGCAGGTGGTCGATAATCTCGGAGCCGAGGGCCATGTCGATGCGGTTGGTGGTATCGACGAACAGGTAGGTTCGCAGGCTGGTGAGCACCGCCTCGAAGACGGCGATGACCAGCAGGAAAACGCCCAGCACCTGCAGCGTGTCGGCACTGTTCTGCACGATCACCTTGTCGATGATCACCTGGATCATCAGGGGGTTGGCCAGGGCAAACAACTGTACGAAGAAGGAGGCGACGAACACCTCAATCAGCACCACCCGGTATTTGCTGAGGGAGGGGAGGAACCAGCTCAGGCCAAACCGCTTTTGGGGGGAGTGCTTGGTAAGCTTGAACAGCAGCACCCGTCCCTGGCGACCGCCAGACTCGGTTTCCTCACCCCAGGTTTGTACAAAATCAGCGGTGCGGCGCTGCAGAATGCCCATTTCTGGTGCAGCTACTACTACCTCTTGCTCACTGGCTTCGTAAATCACGGCGGGGCTATCGCGCCACATGACCAGGGCCGGAGGCTCCAGGCGGCCAATGGCACTGGCCGGGGCGGTAACCAGCTGGGCCTGGAGACCCATCATTTCGGCGATCGCCCCACACAGTTCCAGAGAATTTCCCCCAGTCCGCTCTAGCTGGCTCACCAGCACCCGCTTCACCACGTCCTTACGGAAAGGCAGGTTATGGTATTTGGCCAGCATCTGGAAGACCGCCATAGCCGCATCCAGGTCGCCCTGACCCCGGAAGAAGGGATAGTCCTGGAGCGATCGCCGTCCTCGCTTTTCTTCCTGGAAAATGGGAGTTTCCAGAGCAGCCGGGCGATCGGGGGCGTAGGGAATGCCATCTTCGCCCGCCACCTCGGTATCTTCGACCGTGGTAACGGTGGGAGGGCCGGAGGGCGTCAGCGAAAAGACCGATTCATGAATGCCAATCAGTCGCGCCGGGTACGAGCCAGTGACTGTGAGGTGGGTGAGGCCCGTTGTCCGGGGGTTGAAGCGGCTGCCCACCGGCAGGTCGGCGATCGCCCCGCCCCCGCTCACCAGCCAGAGTCGCTGCGGATCTAACTGGCTCACGGGCGTTTGTCCGGGCGGCAGGTTGGTGATGATGGCGTCGGTTTGGGCCTGGAGGGCAATTTGCTTGAGGTCGGCGTTGCCCAGGGCCTGCCGGTGAATTTCGGCCCCCAGCAGGTCAAATGCCTCAATCAGAGGACACTTGTTGCGAAAAGCTCCAGCCAGAACCGGCTGCCCCTCGAGCAGCGCCAGGAAGTCGAGGGCGGGCATCACCAGGCAGATGGTTTCCGTGGAAGCGATCGCCGTTTCGCAGGGCTGACCCCGCACCAGCCCCACCCAGCCCAGCACCGCCCCTGGTTGCAGCAATTGCAGAGTGGTGGGCTTTTCGGTGCGGGGATCGTACCCCAGCAGGCGGGCCTGGCCCTGGTAGAGAATGGCCACCTGGGAAGGCAGGCGATCGCGAACAAAAATGGCCTGCCCCATGCGATACCGCAGTAACTTAAACTTCTCGGAGACCTCCTGCAGGGTTGCTGCTGGAAGCTGGTCGAAGGGGGGAATGCTGGCCAGAAAATCCTGAATGGTTGTACGGGTGTAAGTCATGGGGCAAGAACTCGGCGCGATAGACAAAGTAGATGGAAGCCAGTTAGCAGAAACGGGTAAATGGAAACCTGTTGACTAAGACCCGACCGCGCTGGTCGAGGTTTCTGAAGCAGTTATGGACTTAACCTGCTTGAGCTGTTCCTGAATCCACTCTTTAAAGCATTCATTCAGCAGGCGCTGGCGCATGGCATCGTCTAGCTGGGCGGGGATAAAGCGCTCCAGACGCACGATTACCATCCATTCACCGACGCGGGTGGGCGGGCAGAGATCGCCTGGCTGGCTGAGGGACAGCAGTTGGGCCAGGGCGGGGTGGGGCACACTCAGCTCCACCGGGCCAATCAGACCGTCGGTTTGGGCTTCTGGCCCCTGGGAAAACTCACGGGCCGATTCGGCAAAGGACTGCTCCTCTTCGAGAATGCGAAAATAAAGCTCCTGGGCGATCCCCAAATCTTTGGTACGAATCAGGGAGTAGATGACCTTGTCTAGCTTACCCTTGCGATCAAGGAAGTAGGACTCCAGCTTTGGCCCCCAAGTTGCCTGTTTAAACTTTTCAATGCGCAGCTCCCGCGTTGCCAGAGATTCAAGCTGGGCCTGACTCATACCATATTGGGCAAGCCACACTGCGCGGGCAGATTCATCCTGGATTTGGTTTTGGGCGTAAAACTGCTCAAGGGCCTGCTGGGTTTCCTCGGGTGGGCAGTCGATGGCGGCGATCGCATCATCGATTAGCAGCTCCTGAAGGAATTTGGGCAGCATCTGATAACCCGCCATCAGGGGCAGGATTTCCTCGGCGTTTACAGAACGGTTCCCAACTTTCAACACTACAGTCATCGAGTCGGTCTCTTCGCACGTCACTTAGCACTTGGGCCTATCCGAGACCATATCAGCATTTTTTCGATGCTATAAACCCTGATGGGGACTAGCGAATACTAAAACCCCGACGGAGTTCTCGGATAGGATTTTCACAGGTCTGGATTAGACCGCGATACTGGGACTCATGGCAAGCCTCTCGTTTACTTTGCCCTATCCCTGGGGAGATCTATCAAAAACTTCATAGATGATCAAGATTGCCCCCCCAGTGCTGGACACGGGTTTAGATTAAAGATGCAGCCATATTTTGGCACAATTACTCGGATAGATAAATTTTAGTATTCGTAAATACCGAAACTCTTCCAGTAATTCTTACGGTTACTACATCGCAGCTTTACATGGTTTCCGGGGGGAATACCGGATAAATATCCTGAGTCCACCCAGGTTGATTCCCTGGGAAATCGCTGAGAGCAAATCCACCGTTGCCTTAGCCAGGCCCCAGTTGACCGCCCGCCCCGAAAACCTCAGGCAGAATTTTGTTGTGACTCAGGAAAAACTCATTTGGGTCTGGATGGCGTCATTTAGTGTAGAAAAGGAGGCGATCGCACAGGTTATTAATTCTGGTTCCATAAGTAGAACTGCACTGAAAGCGAAGGTTAGAAAACCGGGGGAGCGCCCCACCGGGGCGCTCCCCCGGTTTTCTAGCATGAATTTAATTGTGCTGACCTACTTAGACGGGCCAGATCTTGAGCGAGATCTTTAGAATAGGGGTCGCCTAAAGCGTTCCATCTACCCATCTGAGTTCTACCCAATTGTCCAGTTCATCTGCCAGATTAAGTTGGCCCACAAGAAAACGGTGTTTCAGCCCATCCCCTTGATCCGCCAATTGACCCATCACGCCTGGGAGCGCGTCGATCCCAATTCCCTACGCTTCCGGCTTACGATGGGGGTCAGCCTGGTTGCACTCTTGGGCATTGGCGGTATGTCCGGATGGATGAGCTGGCGTACCCAGCAAATCCTTATGGGCAGCCACAAGCAGCTCGTCGCCGATGTCTCCGAACGAGCCCCCCAGGATGTGGCAGCCTATGCTGACCTGATGCCCTTGGAACAGGCTGTGGATAAGGCCATTGAGGTGCGCACCCTGCCCCACGTTTTTATCCTGGTCACCAGCCCCACGGGGCAGGTGCTGGGGCAGTCAGACCAGCCCTGGCACCAGGAAGGGTTAGCCGCAACCCTGATAGCCATGCCTACCCTGGCCAGAATCCCTCAAATTTTTGAAGTCGGAGAGCAGGATTACGTCATCTGTCGTCGTCCTTTGCTGGTAGACGGAGATTCCCTGGGGACGCTGTACGTAGCGCTGGACGTGACCGCCGACCGAGTTATGTTTAGCGAAATGCTGGTGAGTCTGGCATTGGGTACGGCGATCGCCATAGCGGTGATCGTTCTGGGCATCGCCATTTATGTGGGGCGATCGCTCATTCCCCTGCGGCAGATGAGCCAGATGACCGAGCATCTATCCGTCAACGACCTGGGCCGTGCCCGTCTCCAGCTTGCCAACGCCCCCACCGAGGTCGAAGAACTCGTCCGCACCTGCGAAAGCACCCTGGCCCGACTGGCCGACGCCCTCGACCAGCAGCGCCAGTTCACCCACGACATCTCCCATGAGCTGCGCACCCCCCTCACCATCGTCTATGGTTATCTCAGCAGCACCCTGCGCCGCTGCACCACCCTCACCGATCCCCAGCGGGAAGCCCTGGAAGTGGCCGCAGCGGAGGCCGAACAAACCATCCGCATCCTGGAAGATCTGCTGGATCTGGCACGGGCCGACAGCGGTAGCCTTCAATTGAACCTGGAGCCGGTGCTTTTAGAGCCGCTAGTGCAGGATCTGGCGGAGATGGCGGCCCAGTCGAGCAATCACCCGGTGGAGGTGGCGGCACGTCAACCCGACATCGTGGTGCAGGCCGATACCGGGGCGCTCAAGCGGGTGCTGGCCAATTTGATCGATAATGCTCTGAAATACTCCGACGCTGACCAGCCCGTCGTCGTCACCCTCGACCAGCAAGAGGGGAATGGTATTATCCAGGTGTGCGATCGCGGTGTGGGCATCCCTCTGCAGCATCAGTCGCGCATTTTTGATCGGTGCTACCGCGTAGACGAGGCCCGCTCCCGCGCCACGGGCGGCTGCGGGTTGGGGCTGGCCCTGGTGCGCGCGTTGGTTGAGGGCATGGGCGGGACGATTACCGTTCGCTCTAAGCCTCAGGAGGGAAGCGTCTTTACTATCACCTTGCCGTTGTTCTCAGATCGCCATGACAGCGCACATCGTAGTCGTCGAAGACGAAGAAAAGCTAGCCCGATTCATTGAACTGGAGCTGGGTTACGAAGGCTATACCGTCAGCGTGGCCAATGATGGCCTGACAGGGCTGACCACCATCCGGGACGCCAACCCTGACCTGGTCATTCTCGACTGGCTGATGCCAGGCATGACGGGGGTCGAGGTGTGCCGTCGCCTGCGGCAAACGGGGGTAAAGGTGCCCGTGATCCTGCTCACAGCTAAGGACGAAGTGAGCGATCGCGTCGCCGGTCTCGATGCCGGTGCTGACGACTACCTGGTGAAGCCGTTTAGCATCGAAGAACTGCTGGCCCGCATCCGTGCCCACCTGCGTCGCACCCAGGAGGATGAAACCGAGATCCTCCGGTTCGACAACCTCAGCCTCAACCGCCAGACGCGGGAGGTCTACCGGGGCGATCGCCTGATTGAACTCACCGCCAAGGAGTTTGACCTGCTGGAGTACCTGATTTCCTATCCTCGCCAGGTAATTACCCGCGATCGCATCCTCGAAGAAGTTTGGGGCTACGACTTCATGGGCGACTCCAACATCATTGAAGTCTACATCCGCTACCTGCGGCTGAAGCTGGAGGCGGAGGGCGAAAAACGGCTGATCCAGACGGTGCGCGGCGTCGGTTACGTTCTGCGCGATTAGCACCGGTAGGGGCAAAACATTTCGCAATAGCTGCCGCATCTTCTCCCAACCGTGCTGGCAAAATGCTTTGCCCTACAGCAGGTCAGCGAATATCCAGGTTCATCACGTAATGCCCCAGGCAGAGCTGCTGGGACCACAGCTCGTACTCCAGCCGCAGATGCTGGGGCAGGTCGTCGCCAGTCAGCTTGAGGCTGCGGGTGAAATTGCGCAGGCGGACCTGTTCAGCTTTGGCGGCAGAGCTGCCCTGAAGCCAGTAGCGATTGATGCCGTAAACGCCCTCTTCCCAGAAATGGCGGTAGCTAAACCGGCCATTGCCCTGCATGGTCATGGTGACGCGGTAGGGGGAGATTTCCAACCACAGGAGGCGAGGCGATGGCGTGGTGGAGGTAAGGACGCGCCCCTCTGGCTCATCCTGGGGCGATCGCTCTCGCACCACCGGCTCGGTCAGCAGGATATGAAACTGGTCGGCGTCCTTCTGGTAGAGGGTAGCGGCGGTCTCGACAACTGACCAGATGGGTAGGTCGAACGACATGAGGGACAGACAGATAGGCTTGCGGTGCTGGCTCAGCATGGGATCTCAGGGGTGAGGGTGACCAGGGAATGGAACAAGAGCTTTTTAGCTTTTCTAAGTAGAACTGCCTTGAAAAACGAAGGTTAGAGAACCGGTGGAGCTTCCCGGTGGAGCGCTCCACCGGTTCTCTGAAATGAATTTAGTTGTGCTGACCGACTTAATCCTTTTATAAAGAAAGAAAATTGAATCCGTTTTGCAGGTTGTGAACCAGATTAAATGGCAAGTCTGGAGTAGCAGCCAACGTCAAACCTCAATCTGGAAGCTGACACCCTCAGGCTGGACTGGGCGTCCACAGGAGGGTAGCTGGAGAAAGTTTGGCTAGAGCCTGTAAAAACTGAGCCATTTCATCTGAAAAATCTTTGGCTGAGAAAATACGGTTTAACGACGGTCACACGATACAATCACTAAGAATGCTTGATATCGGCGATTTAACTCTTGTTCCCAGCGCTAGTCTATCCCAATGGCAACGGCCACCATAACCCTTAGTCATACTGAATCTAACCAAATCCTGACGATTCGGCCTCCCGCCTTGGGCTATTCGCTGCAGGGGCGGCTGGTGGTTCCAGGCGATAAGTCTATTTCGCACCGGGCGCTGATGCTGGGGGCGATCGCCCACGGCGAAACCCACATCAAAGGTCTACTTTTAGGAGAAGACCCCCGCAGCACGGCGGCCTGCCTGCGGGCCATGGGGGCTGACATCTCCGAGCTAAATTCCGAACTGGTCACCGTACGGGGCACGGGCATTGGGCAGCTGCAGGAACCCTCCCAGGTGCTGGATGCGGGTAACTCAGGAACGACCATGCGCCTGATGCTGGGGCTGCTGGCTTCCCACCCCGATCGCTTTTTCACCATGACAGGGGATGCCTCCCTGCGATCGCGCCCCATGCTGCGGGTGATCCAGCCCTTACAAAATATGGGAGCTACCATCTGGCACCGCCAGGGCGGGTTTGCTCCTCTGGCGATTCAGGGCAAGTCCCTCAAACCGTTTCACTACCACTCGCCCATCGCCTCCGCCCAGGTAAAGTCCTGCATTCTGCTGGCGGGGTTGATGGTGGATGGAGAAACCACAGTGACGGAACCGGCGCGATCGCGCGACCACAGCGAACGAATGCTGCAGGCCTTTGGAGCCAATCTGCGGGTTGACCCCGAAACCCGTAGCGCCACAGTCGTAGGGCCAGCCCAGCTCCAGGGGCAGACGGTGGTGGTGCCGGGGGACATCAGCTCAGCGGCTTTCTGGATTGTGGCGGCGGCAATCGTCCCTGGCTCCGATCTGGTCATCGAAAATGTTGGGGTGAACCCCACCCGCACCGGGGTGCTGGAAGCGCTGGAAATGATGGAGGCCGACATCACCCTGGAGCAACAGCGGCTGGTGGCTGGGGAACCCGTGGCCGACATTCGAGTGCGCCAGGGCACCCTCAAAGGCTGCACCATCGCAGGGGAGCTGATCCCCCGGCTGATTGACGAAATTCCCATCCTGGCCGTTGCCGCCGCCTTTGCCCAGGGCACCACGGTGATCCGCGATGCGGCAGAGCTGCGGGTGAAGGAGAGCGATCGCATCACGGTTATGGCCCATCAGCTCACCCGTCTGGGCGCAAAGGTTACCGAACTCCCCGATGGCCTGGAGATCACGGGTGGCACCCCCCTCACCGGCGCAGAGTTAGACAGCCACACCGACCACCGCATTGCCATGAGTCTGGCGATCGCTGCCCTGGCCGCGTCGGGCCAAACCACCATCCAACGAGCCGAAGCCGCCTCTATTTCCTACCCCGACTTTATGCTCACCCTGCAACGCCTGTGTCACGGATGAGGACGGTTATCAACTTAAGCCGGGACACTTTCCCAAGAATAGAATTCAGGAGTCAGGAGCCAGAAGTCAGCTCTCTACTGAATTCTGACTCCTGGATTCTGACTCCTGTCCAACCACGATCTTCCGCCTGAAGTTGATACCCGAGATGTTTTACGCCCTGATGCCATGTCAGAGCGAGAACCATCATAATTGGTGCGAAAACTTCTGATGGAGTTTTGTCTGCCAAAAATTTCGCGAGTTTTTGAATAGACCGTCAGCGCCTGGAATAGATGGGCTGAGAGATTCCAACAGGAATGGGAACACTGTACGTGTTGCTTAAACAGGCGGCTGGTTCTTCGAAATATGTGGCGATCGATTAGAAACACATTTCGCAGCCTTGCATCATATGAAATTTTAAGTCCCGACATTTGTCGTCGCTATCAGGTTAGCCGGTGGCTGAGCGATCGCCCAACTCTCCCCCTCGATCACTGGTATGTGGCCCATTGGGATGTTCACCAGGTTTCCTACGATGTAGTGGCCTTTGTTTATACCTATCTCAAGCAGTACTCGGGGTTGCCTGTTGGCCAGCTTTTCCCAGAGGATCGGCTGGAGGCCGATTTGTTTTGGACAGAAATTTGCTGGTTTGACTGGGAGTGGTCGCTGTGTGATGACTTCCAGGAAAATTTTGAATGCGACATTAGCGATCGCCTGAATACCGACCAGCTCAACACGATCCGCGACCTCGTGTTGTTTTTAGACGACCAGTTTCTGCTGGAGCTGTACGCCCGTCCCCACCACTGATTTTATCTTTCGCGACTGACTGACTGACAAAAGTTTGTGGCCCTCACCCCCAACCCCTCTCCCAGAGGGCGAGGGGAGCCGAACCAATGCTCCTGTTCCCTCTCCCGAAGGGAGAGGGCTAGGGAGAGGGCTTCCGGGCAGCGGTTCGTAAGTTTTGCCAGTCAACCAGCTTTCGCGATACGTCAAAACCACCCAACTACCTAAGCCCTAGCACGATTACCCGATGGGCTGTGGATGCCCCAGTCTGCCCCTTTTGCCGGATGGGCGATCGCTCACTCGCTGTACCTGAACAGGGCGATTGTTTTGGGCTAGGATGCTAACGTGAATACTATAGGGTCTGTAGTTATCACCAACGCCAGTTGAAAAGTCTGAGTGCTAATGAATAACTCAATGCAGTGGGTGAGCACTCTGTCTACCCGTCCTTCCCTGGAGGCCGCCGTAGGCGAAGTGGTTGAGCAGGCGCAGCAAAAACTGCGTGGTCGAGCCGATCTGGGAATCGTCTTCATTTCCTCCGCATTTTTAAGCGACTTTCCCCGTTTGCTGCCCCTGTTGCAGGAAAAGCTACCCCTGCCGGTGCTGGTTGGATGTGGTGGTGGCGGCATCGTTGGCACTTCGCCAGCGGGCCAGGTCACTGAGGTAGAGTCTGGAGCGGCCCTCAGCCTGAACTTAGCGCACCTGCCGGGGGTAGAAGTACACCCGTTCTATATCAATACGGAAACGCTGCCCGATCCAGATGGCCCACCCGATCGGTGGATCGATCTGGTGGGGGTTTCGCCCCAGGATCAGCCCCAGTTCATCCTATTTGCCAGCCCCTTTGCGTCGGGCCTCAACGACCTGATCCAGGGACTGGATTACGCCTATCCCAAGTCAGTCAAAGTGGGCGGCCTGACAAGCGTTGCCTCCACCGGCAACCAGAGTGGGCTGTTTTTCAACCACCAGCTCATCCAGGGGGGCGTTGTGGGGGTGGCCTTGAGCGGTAATGTGGTACTGGATGCCATCGTGGCCCAGGGGTGTCGGCCTGTGGGAGATCTCTGCCAGGTAGTGGAGGGCGATCGCAACATTGTCATTTCGGTTCAAAAACAGGCGGAGGAGCGGACAGACAAACTAGCCGTCCAGCCACCGCTGCAGGTATTGCAGGATCTGGTCAGCACCCTTAGCCCAGAGGAACGGGAACTGGCCCAGACTTCTTTATCTATCGGCATCGCCCAAAACGAGTTCAAGGCAAGGCTGGAGCAGGGGGATTTTTTAATTCGTACCCTGATGGGTGTGGATCCGCGCCAGGGGGCCATTGCCATTGGCGATCGCGTCCGACCTGGAATGCGTATTCAGTTTCACCTGCGGGATGCCCACACCTCTATGGAAGACCTGGAGGGGCTGTTGCAGCGCTATCTGAAGGATTCTGCCCAGGCCGACTCGATGCCCCTGGGTGCCCTGATGTTTGTCTGCATTGGTCGGGGGCAAAGCCTCTATGAGCAGCCCAATGTGGATTCGGCGCTGCTGCGACGCTATCTACCGTCGCTGCCCCTCAGTGGCTTTTTCTGCAACGGCGAGATCGGCCCCGTCGGTGAAACGACGTTTATCCATGGCTTCACGTCCGTTTTTGGTATCATTCGCCAGCCCAACGACGTGGCTGAAAAAAGTCTGGACATAAGTAGGTCAGCATAATTAAATTCATGTTAGAAAACCGGGGGGGCGCTCCCCCGGTTTTCTAACCTTCGTTTTTCAATGCAGTTCTATTTAAAGCAATTCACTGTGCTTGAGTACTGAAGCAATGGCGGGATCAGCAATAGGGATGGCGATGGCTAGCGACACAGGATGGTGGCTCGATCGCTTTACAGAGTCCGCCGGAGGTATTTTTCAGAGCGTTGAAGGGATCACGGATGCGGTGATTATCAGCCTGCTGGAACGGCTCCAGGATGCCGTCTACGGTTGGTTAGCTGCCCATCCCCTGGTGCTCTGGATGGTGATCCATCCGGTCTGGAGTCTGGTAGGGGCTTTGCTCGCTCTGTGGCTGATTTTGGGGCTATTTCAGGCGATCGCCCACTACATTCAACAGGGCTGGCTGTTTCTGCTGCGTGCCCCCTACCTGCTGATCCGGTGGCTGGTGGGCCTGGTGTTCATATCCCTTCAAACCCGCAGTCTGCGAGCCTTACCCCCCGCCCAAAGCGCTCCTGAAATCGGCCCCGATCGCCTCGTCGAAATCTTGAATCGGCTGGAGGACATCCGCCAGGAGGAGACAGAGTTGATGCAGGAAATGCGATCGCTCCTGGCCCATGAACCAACCCCGAAATAGGGGCAACACAGAGCGGTGCGATCAACTATGGTGCTTCCAGCGCTGGCATGACCTGCCTCGCCTGAACCTGCCCCTGGAGCAGCAGGCCATACTCAATGCCCTCTACCACCGCTTGATAGGAAGCATCCAGAATATTTGTGGAGACGCCCACCGTCGTCCAGCGCTGGGGGCCGTTGCTCGACTCTACCAGCACCCGTGTTTTGGCGGAGGTGCCTGCGCCCCCGTCTAGAATGCGCACCTTGTAGTCGCTGAGCTGGAACTGGGCGATCGCCGGATAGAAGTTCAGCAATGCTTTCCGCAAGGCCGCGTCCAGGGCCGACACCGGGCCGTTACCCTCCGCTACTTCCAGGAAATCCTGGCCATTGATGGCGACTTTAATGGTGGCGAGGGAGTTGGAGTGCCACAGGTCGGGGCTGGGGGCCACATCGCAGTGGACCTGGAAGCCCTTCAGCTCAAACCAGGATTCGCGATGCCCCAGTGCCTCCCGCATGAGTAGCTCAAAGCTGGCCTCCGCCGCCTCAAATTGGTAGCCCTCACTCTCCAGATTCTTTAAGCGCTGGAGAATTTGGCGGCAGGTGGGGTCGTCTTTTTGCAACTCGATGCCAAAGCTGCGAGCTTTTTCCAGCACGTTGCTCAGCCCCGCCTGGTCAGAAATGACGATGCGGCGGCGGTTACCGATGGCTTCGGGACAAACGTGCTCGTAGGTCATCGGGTTGCGCTGAACGGCGCTGACGTGGATACCCCCCTTATGGGCAAAGGCGGATAGCCCAACAAAGGGAGCATGGTCATCGGGTGCCAGGTTGACCACCTCGCTGATAAAACGGCTGGTGTCCGTCAGCCGCATGAGTTGCTCGTCAGGCACACAGGTGTAGCCCAATTTGAGCTGCAGGTTGGGAATCAGGGTACAGAGGTTGGCGTTGCCGCAGCGCTCGCCATAGCCGTTGATCGTGCCCTGTACCATGCGGGCACCGCCGAGCACCGCCGCGATCGCATTGGCCACCGCCGTCCCAGAATCATTGTGGGTGTGAATCCCCAGCCGGACTGACGGAGGCGTCATCGGGTCTTCTGAAGACAGCTCCAGGGACTGAACCACCTCGGTTACAATCTGGCTCACTTCATGGGGCAGGGTGCCGCCATTGGTGTCGCAGAGCACCAGCCATTCAGCACCAGCGGCGATCGCTGCCTTCAAGGTCTCCAGAGCATAGGCTGGGTTGTGCTTGTAGCCGTCGAACCAGTGCTCGGCGTCGTAGATGACGCGGCGGTTCTGGCTTTTGAAAAAGGCGATCGTGTCCTGGATCATCGCCAGGTTCTCCTCCAGGGTTGTGTTCAGCCCCTCGGTGACATGCAGATCCCAGGATTTGCCGAACAGCGTCACCCAGCGGGTACCCGCCGCCAGGATGGGCTGCAGCATGGGGTCATCGGCGGCGGTGCGACCGGGCCGCCGGGTGGAGCAGAAAGCGACGATTTCAGCCTGGGAGAGGGGTTCTTCCTGGAGCTGCCAAAAAAACTGTACGTCTTTGGGATTGGCCCCCGGCCAGCCGCCCTCAATAAACGGCACCCCCAACTGGTCGAGCTGGCGGGCAATGCGCAGCTTATCTTCAATGGAGAGGGACAGCCCCTCCCGTTGGGCACCATCTCGGAGGGTGGTGTCATAGAGCCAGATAGCTGGAGATGCGGCGGGAAGCGGGTCTAGAGTCATGGCGATCGCGGGAGGGTAAAGAAGGGGTAGCAGGGACGGGGGAAACTTCAAAAACAACAGGTTCGGGGCGGAGCCGTTTGGGATAGAGCCGTTCGGGATAGAGCCGTTCGAGGTAGATCAGGGAAAATCCGGTCATCCCCCCCTCCGAAACTTGAAGAAACTTTAAACTGGAGGTGGGGCGATCGCCAGTTGGCCAGGTCGATATCCCAGTCTGATCTGGCAAGGGCCTGGGCCTACTCTCCTGAGCCTGGGGCTGATTCACCGCTTATCGGCCAATTCATCGACCCATCTAAGTAGAACTGCATTGAAAACCGAAGGTTAGAAAACCGGGGGCGCTCCCCGGCGGGGCGCTCCCCCGGTTTTCTAACATGAATTTAATTGTGCTGACCTACTTACAGATAGAGATTCTAACAGGAGGAGCGGCAATGCCTACCGTAACAGCTCAGGGGCGATCGTTTGAATGCGAAGTTGGCGCAAACCTGCGGCGCGTTTTGCTCCAGCAGGGGATCCCCCTTTACAATGGCCGGTCTGCCCTGATCAACTGTCGGGGCATTGGCACCTGCGGCACCTGTGCCGTTGAGATTACTGGGGAAGTATCGCCCCCAAACTGGCGCGATCAGGCGCGGCGATCGCTTCCACCCCACCAATCCAATCGTAACCTCCGGCTGGCCTGTCAGACCCAGGTGCTTGGAGATGTGCAGGTGACTAAATATGATGGGTTCTGGGGTCAGGGAATGCAGCCCCATTGGACACCCGATGCGTAAGATTGAGGGAAACACGGAGGGGAGGTCTGGTCATGGATGAAATCATTGGTATTCTCATTGCGGCGATTATTGCGGCAATCGTCATGAACCAGTTGAAAGGGCTGCAGCGGGTGATTGCCTATGTGCTCATCGGCTTAGCTGCCGTGGCCCTCATCAGCATCACTACGGCATCCGGCCCATCGCTGCCCCAGTGGCTCGCCAACGTCATTCCCTTCCGAAATAACGCCACGGATGTCCCAAACGGCACTGATACCGATACAACCGTCGATCCACTAGATCCAAACAATCAAAATAATCCAAACAATCAAAATAATCAAAATAACCAGAACAACGGCAACGACCCAACCTCACCGACGACCCCTCCAAACACCACCACCGATCGCCCAACCGACACATCGCCAACCAATCCTTCTTTCCCAAACGATCCGACGGTTCCCTCCGACCCCAATGGGTCTTCCAATCGGCGTCCGGTGAGCGGCATGTGGTGATGGTGATGATGTTAGATGTGGTGATTTACGGGTGATTATGGTGAATTACGGGTGATTTACGAATGACATATGGCGTTACGCTTTTGCGTTAGGACATTCAAGAGGTGTGGAACCCCCGCGACGCGGGGGTTCCACACTCAAACCTTAGCCCGTAGGGCCATAACAACATGGAAACTCAGACCGACATACTGATCATCGGGGGTGGCATTATCGGGCTGGCGATCGCCGTAGAGCTGCGGCAGCGCGGCGCAACCGTCACCCTCCTCACCCGCGACGTTCACCATACCGCCACCCGTGCCGCCGCCGGAATGCTGGCTCCCCACGCTGAGGGCATCGAACCAGGGCCGTTTCTCGACCTTTGCGAAAAAAGCCTGTCTGCCTACCCCGAGTGGGTGCGCAAGCTAGAAGCCATCAGCGGTTTACCGACCCACTACTGGCCCTGCGGCATCCTCGCCCCGGTTTACCATTCCCCAGACGCCACTACCCATCCCCCGGTCAGCGGCACCTGGCTGGATGCCACCGCCATTCGCCATGCCCAAGCCAATCTGGGGAGCGATGTCGTGGGGGGCTGGTGGTTTCCCGAAGATGGCCAGGTGAATCCCCGTGCCCTAGCCGATGCTCTCTACCACACGGCAGAAACCCTTGGCGTGGAGATCCATAGCGGCGTCACGGTTGAGGCTATTCAGCAATCCCAGGGGCGCGTCACCCAGGTGCAAACCGCCGCTGGCGACTGGGCGGCACAACACTACATCCTGGCGGCGGGTTCCTGGTCAAGCGCCTTGCTCCCCCTGCCGGTGCAGCCCTGCAAGGGCCAGATGCTGTCGGTGCGGGTGCCTCCCCAGGGAGCTTCGCCCCAGGAGGCGCTACCGCTGCGGCAGGTTTTGTTTGGCGAAGACGCCTACATCGTGCCCCGCCAGGACGGACGCATTGTCATTGGAGCCACCGTGGAGTCCGTAGGGTTTACCCCCGACAACACCCTGGCGGGCATCCGTACCCTGATTGAGCGGGCTGTACGCCTCTACCCCGTACTGGACAACCTGCCCCTGGAGGAAACCTGGTGGGGATTTCGCCCCACCCCTCCTGATGAATGGCCCATTCTGGGCGAGAGCCACTGCGCCAACCTCACCCTGGCCACCGGCCATCACCGCAACGGCATTTTGCTGGCCCCCGCCACTGCCCATCTGATCGCCGACTGGGTGTGGAACCAGCAAGGGCGCGATCGCCTCCACCCCTTCCGCTGGCAGCGCTTTCACGAGCATCAAACCCCACCCGTCCACCCATCCACCCATCCACCCATCCACCTCCCTACCCCCATGCAAACCCTCCCCTCTCCCACCCTTCTCCCCTCAGACACCGATTCTCCCCTCGACCCACCCCTTACCATCGCCGGACGCCCCTTCCAATCGCGCCTGATGACGGGCACGGGCAAGTACCGCAACTTCGACGAAATGCGGGCCAGCGTTGCCGCCAGCGGCTGTCAAATTGTCACCGTGGCCGTGCGGCGAGTGCAGACCAACGCCCCCGGTCATGAGGGACTTGCCGAAGCGCTCGACTGGCGCAAAATCTGGATGCTGCCCAATACCGCTGGCTGCAAAACCGCTGAAGACGCCGTGCGCGTGGCGCGTCTGGGGCGGGAAATGGCCAAGCTGCTGGGCCAGGAGGACAATAACTTTGTCAAGCTCGAAGTCATCCCGGATGCCCAGTATCTCCTGCCCGACCCCATCGGCACCCTCCAGGCCGCCGAGCAGCTAGTCAGGGAAGGATTTGCGGTGCTGCCCTATATCAACGCCGACCCACTGCTGGCGAAGCGCCTGGAGGAGGTGGGCTGCGCCACCGTCATGCCCCTGGGGTCCCCCATCGGCTCGGGCCAGGGCATCCAGAATGCGGCCAACATTCGCATCATTATTGAGAATGCCAAGGTGCCTGTAGTTGTGGATGCGGGCATTGGGACTCCCAGCGAGGCGACCCAGGCTATGGAGATGGGGGCGGATGCGCTGCTGATTAACACGGCGATCGCCCAGGCAAAAAATCCCCCGCAAATGGCGCGGGCTATGGGGTTAGCCACGGAAGCGGGACGGCTGGCCTTCCTGGCGGGGCGCATTCCTGTGCAGGCATGGGCCAGCCCCAGCTCTCCCACCACCGGCACCATCACGTCTTGACAACCTGCGCGCCGCCATGATAAGGCAGTCCGGCGATCCCCAGCCCGACGATGGATTGCGATGGTGTGTTATCTGTGTTACTTTCGATGTCAGGATGTAAAGTTTGTAACTTTTTGTTACAATCATTTTTAATCTCTAAAAGATTGTCACTAAACCTGTAGTTCGTAAACAAAGGAATGAACGCTTATGCCATATACCACTGAAGACGGGGGTCGCCTGAATAATTTCGCTGAAGAGCCGAAGATGTATCGTGCTGAGCCACCTTCTGCCACCGACAAGCGGAACTATTTAATCCTCGGAATCGCCGCGATCGCCCTGATTGGCGGACTGCTCTTTGTGGCGGTGTCCGTATCCTAACGGTCTGAAAGTGGTTGCGGCTCAGGGGCAAAGCTTTCCCAATGGGAATCAGGCAAACTGGGCAGGGCTGAAGCAGTTAGCCGTTGGCAAGTAACCCACCAATCGCAAGTACAGGTGTAAGCGTGGCGAGGATTGCTCCTTTCCACGCTTGCGCTATTGACCCTGAGGACGAAGTTTATTCATGCTGCCAAAAGAGGATTTGCTGCGGGGAATTGAAAATCGGGAGATGGCGGCGCGGGTCATCGACCAGGCTGACCAGGCCATTCGCACCTGGGAGGTGGTGCTGACCGATTTTCTCGCCCCGCCTGACCTTTTTGCGGCCCAGCAAATGTTTGGCCGCCTGACGGAGGTCAGTTTGCTTCCCTGGGGCGGCTACCCCCAGGCCGAGCGGCAGCGGCTGGCGATCGCCCGCTCTGAGATTCCCCTCGATCCGTCTCAAGTAGGGCTGGCAGCGCTCAGCATTGCCGGAAATTTTTTGTTTGACCCCGCCAACCACCGCGATTTCCTGGGAGCGTTGCTGGGAACGGGCATTGTCCGGGAGAAGGTGGGAGATATCGTTGTGTTGGGCGATCGCGGTGCCCAGGCCATTGTGGTGCCAGAGCTGGTGGACTTTCTGGAGATGAGCCTGGTGCAGGTGCGCTCGGTGCCTGTGAAAACGCGGCGCATCGACTTCAGTGAACTGAACATTCGGGAACCCAAGAAGAAGCAAATGACCACGGTGGAGGCCTCCCTGCGGCTGGATGCGATCGCCTCGGCGGGGTTCGGCATGTCCCGCAGCAAGATGGTGGATTTAATCAACAGCGGCGACGTGCGGGTGAACTGGAAGGAAATTACCCAGCCCAGCCATAACCTCGACTCTGGAGATCTGGTGGCGATTCGCGGCAAGGGGCGGCTGGAAATTGGTGAAATTGCCACAACGAAGAAAGGTCGATATCGGGTAGACCTGACCCGGTTTATATAGCGATTTCCAATCGCGTGAGGTACAGATTTGGGGGGATGGTGGCGCGCCGCGCCACCATCTCCCACTCCATTAGTGTGAGAAACGCTATATGAAAAAGCAATTAAGCTTGGTCGCCCCTTGTTAGCAAATCGTTAGGAATTGATGGCAGTCCGGTTGAAGTCAGATTGGGAATCCTAAAACGGAAAGTAAGACATTCCCGCTGCGTTTCGCCTAAACCATGAACAAATTCAAATTCGTGCTCTTCCTGATGCTGACGACGATGGGAGGGCTTTGGGTAATCAACCTGCCCTATCCGATGATTCGCCGTCCGGTGGCGCAGACGGTTCCTCTGCTGCTGTTGCCTAGCTTCTTGGGTATGGACTACAACTATCGGCAGGCGGTTTCCCTGGTGGAGCAGGCGGATCAGCTTGTCAATCGGGCCATTAGTGCTGAGGACTTTGAGCTGGGGACGGAGAAAGTTGAAAAGGCGCAGCAACACCTTGACCAGCTTCCGGTTTGGTTTTTAGGATACGAACCCAAAGCCTATTGCTCGCTGTTTCAGTGCAGTTGGCGCTTCACCTATGATGAATTTGCCACGGCAAGGGCCAGCATTGGGCGAATGGAAGCCAAGATTTTTCAAGAAAAAAATGCTCTGACCGCTTTTCAACAGGGAGATCAGGCTGTTTTAGCCGCCAAGCGGCAGTATGAACAGGCCCAGACGCCCGATGAACAGCAGGCAGCGATCGCCCTCTGGCAAGACGGTATGGATCAGCTCCAGCTAGTGCCCGGTGAAACCGTCGCTGGACAATCGGCCCAAACCAAACTGGTGGCCTACAATCGGGACTTCGAGCAAGTTGTAGGCACCCGTCAGGGCAGCGACCAATCCACTACCTTGATTGAGTCTGCCAAGGTGTTCGCAATGGCGGCAGCAGAAATGGGGCAAAATCCTCCCCATCCAGCCAGCCAGTGGGAGGAAGCGATCCGCCTCTGGCAGCGAACGATTCAGCAGCTTGAGAAAATTCCTGCCGACAATCCGGGCTACCTGGAAGCGCAGCGACTTCTGGCAACCTACGAATCCAACCTCAGCAACGTGCGCATTCGGCTCAAAGAAGAGCAAGAATCGGCACAGGCGTTAAATCAGGCGAAAGATCGGTTAGCCCGGTTGATTGAGCTAGAGGCGCGATCGCCCAACCCCACCCGTCAGGCCAGCGAAATTCAGGCCATGATCAACAATTTAACCCAGGTGCAATCCGGGACCACTGCTTACCCAGAGGCCCAGTCCCTGCTGGAATCAGCTCGCCGCAAGCTCAGCGAACTTCAGGGATAGGCCAATTCAAATGCTTCACTCGCCAATCCCGCTTCAGTTTTCTGAGAATTGCTTACAGACTGTAATCTCCGGCGCGGTCATTTATCCGTAGGATAGGAAAAAGGCTTGTCCGTTGCGATCGCCCCAGTGCGTCCCTCTTCATTTCGGCGCACCTCGCTTCAACAACGGCATAGCCTTTCATCCTATCTCCACAAAGGAAGCCACCAATGAAAATTGCCATTGCCAGTCAACCCAATAACCAGATCTCCTCCCATGCGGGGCACTGCCGCACCTTCTGGATTTACAACACCACTGACGATCAGGTTCTCGACAAAACCGTTCTCAACCTCAATGCTGACCAAACCTTCCATGAGACCTTCCACAATCAAGGAATGCAGGTTCCTCACCTGCTGGACGACGTGGACGTGGTGATTGCAGCTAGCATGGGGCAGGGGTTGCTGAACCGGCTGGAGCAGAAGCAAATTAGAGCAATCATTACCAGCGAAACTGACCCGGATGCCGCTGTGGCCGCCTACCTGGATCACACGTTAGTGGAAGTGGCCCCTGATACGCACCATCACCATGAGGACGGCCATGGGGACGGCTGCGCCTGTGCCACCGCCACGGCTTGAGGGCAGGAATAAAACCAATTTCTTGGACAGGGGATTGTCAATGCCAGGCCAGGCCCGTACCGAGGGGGCGATCGCACAGGTTAGGTGATTTCTTGATGCTGGTTCCTGAGTGCGGCTAGCGTCGGGAGGCGCACCTCATTGCTTAGGTGGGTTTGGGTGCATTTGTCAAGATAGGGTGAAGCGGTGCAATCGTCAATCCCCTCTTCAGATAGACGTGCGGCATAATGTGAAGAGATATAACAAAAGTACACAGTCAGGTGGAGAAAACAGGCGGTAATGCCGCTGGCGATCGCCCCCTCTCCTGTGACCGGTACTCTTTTAGGATACAGTTCCCATGAGCACGTTTCCCAAACATCGGGAGCAAGCCAACGCTTCTCCAAATGCTTCACCCCAGGTCAATCCGGCCAAAGGTTCTTTACACCGTCCTAACCCCGCCAAGAAAGGCATCTGGTTTTTAGGGAGCGCCACCCTGGGAGTGGGCATTATCGACCGCAGCGTAGCAACTTTGATGGATGGAACGCTGTCCTGGTTCGACGTGCTTCAGGTCGCGATTACGGTATTTTTCTTCGGTTGCTGGATCTTGCTGAAGCCCAGTCAGGGGAGCGGCGGGTTGTAAGGGAGCAGCGCGGCGGACGAATGGCGATCGCTCACACCATCCGCCGCCCTTTGTGGGTTTATTCCGGTGGAGAATAGCCCAGCTTTTGGGAAGCAACAGAGCCGGAAGCGGAGCGATCGCCCTCCCCCCCATTGGACTCAGCCTTAACAGCTTCAACTACTTTATTTTTCCAGGACTGGACGCTGTCCCAGATACTTTGCAGAAAGCCTGCAATGGGTACGGCCACAATCAGCCCCAGCGTTCCCCCCAGCTTGGTGCCCACCAGCAGAGCCAGGGTGATTTGAAACGACCCCAGGCCAATGAGTTGCCCCACCAACCGGGGGGAAATGAACCGGTCGATTACCTGCTCAATGGCCAGTTCGGCGGCCAGCACCTCTAACCCCAGCCAGGGGTCTTGAATGCCGACACCCAAAGCCACCAGAAAAATGGCGATGGTGTCCAGGGGTGGAATCAGGGAGGCAAGGCCCACCAGCAAACCCAGCAGCAGGGCAAAGTCCAGGTTGAGTAGCAAAAAGGCGAGTGTCATCAGCGCCGTTTCTGCCGCCGCCAGTACGCCCCGGCTGATGAAGTAGCGTTTGAAGTTTTCCTGGAGCGATCGCCCCATATAATCCCCCAGGTCAGAGGGAAACCGCTGGGAAATCCAGCCCACAATTTGAGGACCGCTGATCAAAAAGTTGAAGGCCAGCAGCAGGGTCAGGGCCGCCTTTGATAGACCATCTACCGTCAGCAGGGTGAGGCTCACCAGGCGGCTCCCTAAACTGTCTAGCTCGACGGACAAGGTGTTGGTAACCTGATCAGCGGCATCAGAAATGCTTACGGGAATGCGACTATAGAGGTTGCCATTCTGGAATGCTTGCAGCCTTTGGTCGATCTGCGCAATCCAGTGGGGCATGTTTTGCACCAGGGCACCCGCTTCCTCTACCAGAGCAGGAAAGATGACCACTGCAAAGCCTGCCAGGGCGGCGATCGCCATGCCAAACACCAACAAAACCGCTACCTGACGCCCCATCCCCCAACTTTGCAGCAAGTCTACAGGGTAGTGGAGGATGAAAGCCAGCAGGGCAGCGATCGCAAAAATGCTGACCAACGGCTGGAAGTACTGCAAAATTTGCAGCGCCAGCCAGCCATTGAGGCACAGCAGGGGAAAGCCCAGGCTCCAGAGAACCCAGTTGGGCAAATCCCCTAATCTTTGAGCAAGTTTAGCCACAGTCAAATTTCTCTCGATTGGTTTTGTTTGAATTTGAAGAGGTTCGTTAAAGCAATTCCTTGAAAATAATTAGGCGGGGGCTGTAGGGTCTGATGTATCCGCAGATTTCGCAGATTTCGCAGATGAAGAGCATTTTTGTCTGCGTTATGGCAGGTAAATGTCGTATCGCCCAACGAGCAATTAATCTTTTTTCAGAAGGTGGCTTAGCCTAGCAGCGCCTGCAGGTCTTTGATTTCGGCTGTGAACCGCAGCACTAACTGGTGGTTTTGAATGGCGATAGTTTGGATATGCAGCGAAAGGGAATCCAGTTGAATCGATCGCCGGTGAAGTAGGTCATTGACTTTAGTCAAGATAGCGGTTGTCTCCGACAGCAATGGCGTGTTGGGGTGGCAAAACTGTGCCTCCTCCAGGTAAATCCGCTGGCCCTTCGCCTCCAGCCGCAGTTGGCCACGCAGTTGCAGGGGGCGGGGGGCTTCGCCGTCGGTACTGTGAATCTGGGCACGAACCTGGAGAGCGAAGGTGTCTGGTGCCGGTAAGGTGCAATCTAAGGTGGCGATCGCCAAACTGAGCGACTGGCTGCCGCAGACAATGGGCTGCTCCCGAATCCAGGCTTTCACATCCGCCCGATCAATCACGGCATTGAGGTCGTCCTCACTGAGCACTACCTGGGCGGTGAGGCGGGCAGGCTGGGTTAGCTCCAACTTACCCATGGCCATGCTGACCAGGGCGATCGCCACCCGCTTTACCTGGACGCTCAGATGTTCGACATGGAGGGAATCCGCCGCCTGCAATCCCTGCCCTTCCAGGTAGATGGCATCGGCTTTGCCCTGGAGCAGCTGGGCCGCAGAACTGGCCACGTCCACCTTCAGGCAATCAATGTCCTCTAGATGGTTGTGTACCGTGAGTTCGAGGATACGGCTCAGGAGGCTTTCAATGAACCCTGCCTGTTCGAAGTCCATATAGGGTCATATTTCTAGTTAGGTCGGCGCGATTGAATTCATGGTAGAAAACCGGGCGCGCCCCCGGCTTTCTACCCTTCGTTTTTCAATTCAGTTCTAATTAGTGGGGATAGCGGTTGGGACCAACACGTTCTGCAGGCTCCCGGTAGGTAACAGGTTCTTGCCGTTTGCGACCACCCGCCAGTCCGAACAGGCCCGCGAGGCCAATCAGACCCAGCCAGCCCCAGTTGGCCCGGTTTTCCAGTTCCGCAATTTCCTGTTCGAGTTCCGCAACAGATGCCTCGGTAGCGGTGTTGATGTCCTGACCCACTTCGGTCCCAAACTGCTGAATGTCCTGACCCGTTTCTTCCAGACCCTCCTCGGCGGATTCAACGGTGGTGTTGATGTCCTCACCAACCTCATCACCAAATTGCTCGATGTCCTGACCCGTTTCTTCCAAATCTTGCTCGGCGGATTCAGCCGCCGCACCGACGCCTTCGCCGATGTTTTCTCCGGCTTCCTGGAGGTTCTGGCCCGCTTCTTCAAAGTTTTCTTCAGCGGGTGGGTCGCTCTCCTGCACTGCCTGGGCGATGGCAGGCGCAGAAATGGGGCTGGCGATCAGACCTAATGAAAGGGCGATCGCACCAAATATTTGGGTTAAAGCTGTTGTATGAGTCATGGAAAACCTGCCTTACTAGTGACATCAAGAATTACGGTCAACTGTCAAGATACTCTTTGGTATTGTCATTTTTACTCTGGCTACGGGTCGAAAAAAATCCCCTGGAAACCCGTTCCAAGGGATGATCTTCTGCCCCATGTTGAAGAGGAAATTCACCCCTTAAGACCAGCTTAGGGCTGGCGCGATCGCCCCTGTTCGGCCACCTGGCCTGAAATCCTGGGAAGCTGGCTGATAACCTTTTCGCGCATTTTTTGACTTTGGCGTCCCTGGTCATAGTCATCCAGCCGGATCTCTACAGCGCAGGTGTGCCAAATATCCTGGCAGTATTCTCGAATGGCGCGATCAGCGGAGAAATATCCCGATCGGGCGGCGTTGATAATCGACATAGAAGTCCAGCGCTCGGTGTCCTGATAAGCCTCTTCCACCTGCTGTTGACAGTCGATATACGGCTGAAAGTCTGCTAGCAAACAGTACTGATCCTGCTCCAGTAATTGATTGATCAAAGGTTGGAAAAGATGGGGGTCTTCTGGTGAAAAAACGCCCGAGCGAATTTGGTCTAACACCTCACGAAGGAGCGGATTGTTCTCGTAGTACTCATAGGGGCGGTAGCCCGAAGATTTGAGGTTGACCACCTCTTCAGCCCGCAGACCAAACAGGAAGAAGTTTTCGTCGCCCACCTCTTCTCGAATTTTGATGTTGGCTCCGTCCAGGGTACCAATGGTGACGGCACCGTTGAGCATGAACTTCATGTTGCCCGTGCCCGACGCTTCCTTGCCTGCCATGGAAATCTGCTCTGACAGGTCTGCTGCCGGATAAATATGCTCGCCGAGGGAAACGGAAAAGTCCGTCAGGTAGACCACCTTCAACCGCCCCTGCACATCCGGATCCTGGTTCACCTTGCGGGCGATATTGTTGATCAGCTTGATAATCAGCTTGGCCGTTTGGTAGCTGGGGGCAGCTTTGCCTGAGAGAATCACCGTGCGGGGGCAGATGTCGGCATCGGGCGATCGCTTCAGCCGGTTATACAGCGTCACCACATGCAGGGCGTTAAGCAACTGGCGCTTGTATTCGTGAATGCGCTTCACTTGAAGGTCAAACATGGAGTCCAGATCAACGGTCAAGCCAGCGTTTTCCTGGATATATCTGGCCAGGGCTTCCTTATTTTGCCGCTTCACCGATCGCCACGCCTGCCGAAACTCCGCATCCTCCAGCCAGGCTTCCAGTTGGCGCAGGCTGTCCAGGTGACGAATCCAGCCCTTGCCCAGCTTGTCGGTAATCAGCTCCGCCAGGGCTGGGTTGCTCACCAGCACCCAGCGGCGGGGGGTAATGCCATTGGTTTTATTGCTGAAGCGATCGGGGAAAAGGTCGAAAAAGTCGCGAAAGGTTTCCTGGCGCAAAAGCTGGGTGTGCAGGGCAGACACGCCGTTAATGGCCTGGCTACCTACATTGGCCAGGTTGGCCATGCGTACGGCTTTGGGATTTTCTTGAATGATGGAAAGGCGGGCGATACGCCCATCATCGGGATGAAACTGACGGCGCACCTGGTCTAAAAAGCGGGCATTGATTTCGTAAATAATTTCCAGGTGGCGGGGCAGCAGCCGACCGAATAGTTCGATCTTCCACGTTTCCATCGCTTCGGGTAAAAGGGTGTGATTGGTAAAGGCGATCGCCCCCTGGGTAATTTCCCAGGCCGTGTCCCAATCAAAGCCGTGCTCGTCGATTAACAGCCGCATCAGCTCTGCCACACTAATGGCGGGGTGGGTGTCGTTGAGGTGAATGGCAGCCTGGTGATGGAGGTTGCGCAGGTGGCCATGCTTATGGAGATGCAAGCCAATGATATCCTGAAGCGAACAGGAGGCAAAAAAGTATTCCTGCTTGAGCCGTAGCTCCTGCCCCCTGGGGGTATCATCGCGGGGGTAGAGAATTTTGGAGATACTTTCAGACTGAATGCGCTCGTCCACCGCACGGCCATAGTCGCCTTCGTTGAAGATCTCCAGATTAAAGTCTTGCAGGGCACGGGCGCTCCACAGCCGCAGCGTGTTCACCGTCTCCACACCGTAGCCAGGCACTAACCAGTCGTAGGGCATGCCCATCACTACCTGGTCGGGGTGCCAGCGGACCTGATACTTGCCCTGCTCGTCGAAGTATCCCTCCGTCGAACCACCGAACTTGACTTCAACCCGATATTCTGGCCGGGGAATCTCCCAGGGGTTGCCAAACCGCAGCCAGTTGTCGGGGCGCTCCCGCTGCCAGCCATTCTGGATAACCTGCTCAAACAGACCATAGTCGTAGCGAATACCGTAGCCAATGGCGGGGATTTCCAGCGTTGCCATGGACTCCAGATAGCAGGCTGCCAGCCGCCCCATCCCGCCATTGCCCAGCTCTGGCTCAATCTCCTCATTCACCAGTCGGTTCAGGTCAATGCCCAACTCCTGCATCGCCTGCAGGGTCTGTTGATACAGGCCAACATTTACCAGGTTGCTTTTGAGCTGCCGCCCCAGCAAGTACTCAATGGAGAGATAGCAGACGACTTTGCAGTCCGCCTGGAGATAGGTCTGAACGGTTTGCATCCAGCGGTAAATGAGGCGATCGCGCACGGTAAAGGCCAGGGCCATGTAACAGTCGTAGGAGGTGGCAAACTCCTCACTTTTGCCCAGGACGTAGAACAAATTATCGGTGAAGGCCCGTTTCAGGGTATTCACGTCCATGCCGGTGCGATCGTCTTCAATACGAATCGGGCCGCTTTCCTGAAACGGAACCGATTCGCGGGCGTGGGAGCCATCTTGATTGGAATCAAACCCAGGCTCAAAGGCGGCTTGAGTGGGGGACGGTTGGGTATCAGACGGAAAAGGCATAATCAGCAGTGCGTACAACAAAGGAAAGCAATAAGACTTGGGTTAAAACCAGTTAAAGTCGGTTAAAGCGAAATTAAAAAAAAGAGGCGCTGGTTGCGCCTCCCTGGGTCTAGTTCCACTGCCAGTTGCGGATTTCCTCCGGGTCTGTGCCGTGGTCTGTAATGTATTGAGTGTGGTCTCGCAGCACATACTCGTAATGCTGGATGCGATCGCCCGCCCGACTGGCCACGTATGGGTTACGTCGCGACGAAAGTCGAATCGCCTGCATCACCAGGTCATAGCGGCTGATCCGGTTGCGCACCACCATATCAAAGGGCGTTGTGGTAGTGCCCTCTTCCTGATAGCCGTTGATGTAGAATCGGTCGATATTGGGCCGACCAAAGATCAATTGTTTCACCACCGAGGGATAGCCGTGGAAGTTCACAATAACAGGCTTATCCGGCGTAAACAGCGCTTCAAACAAGTCCTGGCTCAGCCCGTGGGGATGGTCAGATTTCTCCTCCAGCACCAGCAGGTCGGTGACGTTGACTACCCGCACCCGCAGCTCAGGCAAATCCAGCCGCAGCAACTGGGTTGCCGCCATCACCTCTACGGTGGGTACGTCGCCAATGCCCACCAGCACAATGTCGGGATCGACCCCTTCATCGGTGCTGGCCCAGCGCCAGATAGAGGCTCCCGCGCGGCAGTGGGCCACCGCCTCCGGCATAGAAAGCCACTGGGGCGTTGGATTTTTGTTGGCAATCACCAGGTTGACGTAGCCCGTGCTGCGAAGGCAGTGATCCATGGTGCTGATCAAACAGTTGGCGTCGGGCGGCAGATAGACCCGCGCAAATTCGGCCTGCTGATCCAGTACGCTATTGATGAAGCCAGGGTTCTGGTGGGAGAATCCGTTGTGCTCCTGTCGCCATAGGGTAGAAGACTCCAGGTAGTTGAGGGAGGCAACGGGGGACCGCCAGTCGAACTCCTTGGAGTATTTCATAAACTTGGCGAACTGATCCATCATGGTGGTGATGATGCCCAGGAACGCTTCATAGGAAGGGAAAAGCCCGTGGCGACCCGTGAGCAAATAGCCCTGAAGCCACGCCTGGCAGGTGTGTTCGCTGAGGATTTCCAGCACCCGACCATCGTAGGGACTGATGTTTTCATCCGAAGATTTGGTAGACCACTGGAAGTCCCGATCGGTCACCTCAAAGATCGAGGTGAGGCGGTTGGACTCCAGCTCGTCGGGGCTGAAGATGCGGAACGTATTCGAGTTGTGCTCCACCACGCTTTTGATGTATTCGGCGAGCGATCGCGTATTGCTCACCAATGGCTCACCCCGCTGGGAATTCTCCTGCTGAATGACGGGTACTTCATACTCATCAATGGGAGGCAGATTCAGGTCGCGACGAATGCGCCCGCCAAAAGTATGGGGATTGGTGCCCATGCGGCGATCGCCCACCGGACATTGATCGGTCACAGCGGGAATGGGATACCCTTCATTATCAAACAGCTCATCGGGGTGATAGGAGCGGAACCACTCCTCCAGCAGCCGCAGATGCTCAGGGTTTTCCTTCACGTGCTTGGCAGGCACCTGGTGCGCCCGGTAGGTGCCCTCAATGGGTTCGCCATCAATTTCTTTGATCCCCGTCCAGCCCTTGGGAGACTTGAGGATAATCAGCGGCCAGCGGGGTTTGGTGATGCGATTCCCCGAGCGGGCGGCCTGCTGAATGCCGCGAATTTCGTCATAGGCCCAATCCATCGCCGCAAATAAATCCGCGTCCAGGTCCTCCCCTGCGACCATTTGCACCTGGTAGCCATAGCCAGAGAAAAGATGCAGCAGCTCGTCGTCGCTCATGGAGCCATAGATGGTGCGGCTGGCGATTTTGTAGCCGTTCAAATGCAGGATAGGCAGCACCGCCCCCGACTCTGCCGGGTCGATGTATTTGTAGCTGTGCCAGGCCGTTGCCGTTGGCCCCGTTTCGGATTCGCCATCGCCTACAATGCAAGCCACGATTAAATCGGGGTTGTCCATCGCCGCCCCAAAGGCCGTTGCCAGGGCGTATCCCAGCTCGCCTCCCTCGTGAATCGTGCCGGGGATACCAGGATAGAGATGGCTGGGAAATCCCCCCGGCCAGGAGAAAGCCCGCACAAAGCGGTGCAGCCCTGCTTCTCCAAATCCATACTGGGGATAATAGTCGCGGATGGAGCCTTCCAAGTAAAGGTTGGCAAGGTTGGCGGGTGCGCCGTGTCCCGGGCCCGTTACCAAAAACATATCCAGATTGTGGTAACGAATCAGGCGGTTCAAGTGGGCGTAGATCAGGTTAATGCCGGGGGTGGTGCCCCAGTGGCCCAGCAGCCGGTCTTTGATGTGCTCTGGCTGGAGGGGGGCCTGCAGCAGCACGTTGTCCTTAAGGTAGATTTGGGTGGCGGCCAGATAGTTGGCGGCACGGCGGTAAAGGGCGATCGCCTCCAGTTCCGCATGGTGGTCTTTGCGCACCTCTTCAACGGAGATGTCGGGGCCAGTGATGGGGGGGAGGGGGGTCGTGGTCATGGCGCTGTCCTGCTAAAAGCGGCAAATCAGGGGCAAAAATGGGTAATCAGGGGCAGTGAAGTACCCCTGATCCCTTGCCGACTATGAAGTGGGAGCCAGTCGGTCGATTTTTTGCTTTAAGGAGTCCATCAGGGAGTGGAAGGGCTTGCGGAACTTCTCAATGCCTTCCTCCAGCAGCTCGTCCATCACCTCGTCCAGGTTGATGTTGATGTCAGGGTCGTTCAAGCTGTCCAATAGCTTATGGGCTTCTTCGACCTGGTGCTTGACACGGTTTGGCTCAACTTTACCGTGATCCACAAAAGCTTCCAGCGTCTCCACGGGCATGGTGTTGACCGTGTGAGGACCAATTAACTCCTCGACGTACATCACATCGCGGTAGGCAGGACTCTTGGTGCTGGTGCTGGCCCACAGCAACCGCTGGACGTTGGCTCCTTTTTTGGCGAGCTTTTGCCAGCGATCGCTCGCCATGATCTCCTCAAATACCTGATAGGCAATTTTGGCATTGGCGATCGCCACGTCCCCTTTGATTTGACGCAGTCGCGCCTCTTCATTAAGGGTTTCTGTTCCTTCCTGCTTGAGTCGCTCGTCGATGCGGTCATCTACCTTGCTATCGATGCGGCTGAGGAAAAAGCTGGCAACGGAGGCAATTTTGTTAATAGGCTGCCCTTCCTGCACCAACCGCTCCAATCCCCGCAGGTAAGCGTAAGCTGTTTCCCGATAGCTATCTACCGAAAAGAGCAGGGTGATGTTGACGTTGATGCCCTCGGCGATCGCCTGTTCAATGGCGGCCATACCCTCCGGCGTACCGGGGATTTTAATCATCACATTGGGGCGCTCCACTTCTTTGTAAAAGCGTCGCGCCTCCTCAATGGTTCCCTGGGTATCGCGGGCCAGATCGGGAGAAACCTCAATGCTGACGTAGCCGTCCTGCCCATCGGTTTCTTCGTAAATAGGACGGAATAGATCACAGGCGTTGCGAATGTCCTCAAAGATTAGCGAATCGTAAATCTCTGAAGGCGATTTGTTTTCACGAATACCCGCTTCGATGCTTTCATCGTATGCATCGCCGCCATTGATCGCCTTTTCAAAGATGGTGGGGTTAGATGTCAACCCTCCCAGGGCGTATTCGTCAATCATCGACTTCAGCTTACCTGACGCCAGATCTTCACGATTCAGGTAGTCGAGCCAGATGCTCTGGCCTTCTTTCCGTGCTTGTTTGACTGGGTTCTCAGCCATATCGGTCCCCCGTTCTTCATTGTTCAACTTCAAATATCAAGTAGCTCACCCTATCCTTCAGCGTTCACAAAGGATCGGCGGCGAAGCATTGTGCCATACCAGTTTGCTTCTGCTCTGGTCGAGCACAACGCCCAAATTGATTGGCAGATAAAGGCTCTACTAACGGTTCAATCTGACTCCTCAAGGCTACCCTTGACTACAGCATTTCATATCTACCGTGTGACGGAAATGGTGATACAGAAACAGCCAATAAGGAGATTTCCAGGAAAGACCATACCGCCCGTAGGGTGCCGTATAGCCCAAGGGCATGGCTATCGCTAGAGCGAAGCGTAACGCACCGTGGGCTGGTAATTTCATTTCAAGAAATCACCTTAGTGAGAGAATCGAGTGAAATCCGCCTGGTCTAAATCCACATTTTCCGTGCTGGCCTCATCCAGGTCGGCTCCCACCGTATCGGTCTGGGCCATATTTGCGCCATCCAGAATGGCGTTGGTCAAAGTGGCTCCCTGCAAGCTAGTAGTAACGATGCTGGCGTCAGTTAGATCAGCATTGGTCAGATTGGCGTTATACAGGCTACAGCCAGACAAGTTAGCTTCCCTGAGGTTCGCGTTGGTCAAGTTTGCCCCCGTAAGGTTTGCCCTCCGCAGATTTGCACCACTCAAATTGGCGTTGCTCAGATCAGATCCGGTAAAAACTACTTCGGTCAAATCCAGGCCACTCAGGTCGGCGTTGATCAGCGACACATCTTTGAAAAGTTGTTCTCCACCGTTAAGCCGCTCCACAAATTCCTCGGCATTCATGTATTTGCTCCTTTGATCTTCTGGACGTAGATTTTTGAAAGTGGTTTTTGGGGCGATCGCCCCCTGTCAAACGGTAGAAGCCGATCCCAGCTACGCCCCTGCCAGTTCCTTGTAGCCCTGAATATTCTCCAGATCAAACTGGCGCAGAATGCGGGTTGCTCGTTCGATAACGGCGTCAGTGCCCGTGGTAATGATCAAATACTTGCCTGCATTCAGACGGTTGCGGTAGGCGATCGCATCTCCACTACCCACCGTCCAACCAGTTGCACCACCCGTCAGCAGCGCCCCCAGGGCACCGGAACCTGCCCCTAGCAAACCACCTACAATATGGTTGCCGATTGGCCCCAGCCAGGAAAAGATTTCGATCCCCGTCAGCCAGTTGAAGGTGTAACCGGCAATGAATCCAAAGGGGATGAGCCACCATGCCAGACCACAGGACTGCTTTGCCGCCTCCTGATTGGGATCGATTAACCCAAACTCATCCGCACTCTGGTAACCTTCTCCCAGGACATTAATTTGCTCGTCAGGCAGGTTTTCTTCCCGCAGCGCCCGGTAGGCTGCCTCAGCCTGAATTCGGTTTGGTAAAACTGCTACTAAATAGTTCATAAATGCCTCTAAATCGTCAGCAAAGTTTTCTTATTTATCTAATTCTTTTTATTGGCTTGTCTCTGACTGCTCTTTGCTGAATTTTTGTCTGTCTTTCTAGATACTAACTGACTCCTTATCGGCCTGGTATCTATCGATCGTGGAAACTTGGGTTGAATCTCCGTCAAAAAAACAAAAGGCCAGGGAATGCCCCCAGCCCTGACGCTATAATTCGGTTTCGAGCGTTAAATCGAGTCCAATTTGCTTGGCTCAATGCTTGAATTTCTTTGAATCTACACGAGGCCCAGCCAGTGGAAGAAACCCTGACCAGTAGCCAGTTCAACGACTAACGCACCCAGAAAACCAAGCATTGCCAGGCGACCATTCCAGATTTCAGCACTGGGGTTGGAGCCAAACTGAAATTTCGTTGCGAACTCGCCGTACTTGCGTTCTGCTTGTTGTTCGTAATGTCCGGTACCCTGAGTCATAATGAGTTACCTCAACTATCTACAAATCTGCAAATAAAGATGGAAAATTGCAGTTGTTAATAAATGTAACGCCCACGCCGCGATATGCAGTCTATCTTTAGTTAGACATTGATTTATCGAAGGCATTACTTATCGATTTGATTGATTTTTTCTTATATAATCTCGGCAATGCCGTGCACGTCTATACCCGCCTACGGCGATGAGCGATCGCCCTGTTTTTCAAGAGCCTGTTGAGCTTAGCAACTTATGTACCAAGCTCAACCAAAATTTAGCAATTGGGTCAAGGCTTGAACAGGAAGTCGCGAATGGCGCGACCAACTGCTTCTCCACCCCGCTCAGAAAAGTCCTTGAGATCGGGTTTTGGAAAACTGCTGCCTAAAACAGTGCCACCCTTAAAGTTAATAAAATACAGTTCGGCTAAAACAGATACTTTGACATTTGTACTTTCTGCGCCAGTCAAGACATCAAAGTTCGCCTGCTTTGCTCCACGGTCACGAATACCCAGCTCTTGAGCGATTTCTTTAGACATCTTGGCTGCTAAGTCTCTGTCAGGCGCATCTCCTCTGCTGCGGTGCGAGAAAACCTCTGCTCCCTGTGCTGTCCCTCCAACAGCAGAATTATGATGAATGCTACAGAAAACATCAAAGCCCGCCGCTTTCAAACCCATAGCGACAAGACCAGGTTGGGGCGTGTCTACGATCGTGCAACTAATTCCTGCCTTTACTAAAACGTCTCGTGCTGCATTGGCTGCAATGACATTAAGCTGGTGTTCAGTGGTGACGCCGTCATGCGCGATCGCGCCTGGATCAAACCCCGTTGTCAAGGGGCCATGTCCCACTTCCAACATTACCTTCTTCCCTAATAGGGCAGCCGGAAAAACCGCTGAAGGTTTCCATACAGGCACATCTGGAATTTCAGCACCCGCCGGAGCAATCTGGAAGGAATTGGCCCCGGTATGCCGGTTCAAGAAATCAATTAAAGCTGATTTAACATTGCCGTTATAAAGTTCAACCCCATTTCCTTCCTTCATCGCGACCACAACAGGCTGAGTACCATTGCGGAAAAACTGAAACCAGGTGCCGTTTGGGGTAACTGGCCCTTGATTACTGCCATCTATAACCGTTCTGGATAGCAAATCAACTGCTTCTACATCTGTACCATCAGGTTTGGCGACCAAAAATGTCCCTGCTCCTGAAAGACTGTTGAGAAAAGCAATTAGATCAGCTTTGGCGTTAGTAGTTTTACTTCCTACCGTATCTCCTCCTCTCATTGCCGATACAACAGGCTTTCCGTCATCACCACGAGCAAACAAAATCCAATTTGCCATTTTTTTATCCTTATATAAGCTACGATTCAGTCTTTGCGGCGCACCCCACTTTCCCGCTAATTTTGTCTCGCTTTAAGCCGGAACCCAA
>JAYKGU010000308.1:0-29319 GCA_035285585.1 Synechococcales cyanobacterium | reverse complement strand
CCAGGAAAGCTTAGGAGATTTCTGGGAAAAAATTTACCCCCGGTTAAACGGTGGGTAGGGGTAAATGGTGAATTCTTCCCAGCGATCGCCATCCTGTCTGTATCGGAGAACACTTGCAAGCCTGGTGGCTCACTCAATTAGGGCAGATGTAGCTGCCGGAAAAGTGGCCTGAGCCAGTGACGTGTGACAGCAGCACAGACAATCAGAGATTGAAGCTTTTACTACTTTTTTAATAATTTCTTTACCGATCCCGACCACTGATCCTGAAGAGATCCAAAAAACATCCGAAAGATTTGGGGGAGCCTGAAGTTTTCCAGGCTAAAGCTTTAGTGATACCAAAATCTGGGAAAGATCAGGAAGGGATTGCCTAGAATAATTCTCGTATTTGTAGCGGTGAGGTTGTAGTCGCGATCGCCCCCGCTCCATCTATCCCTGATGCAGTTAAATTTAATTCATTTTTAACAATTCAAGCTTAGAGCTGATTCGAAAACTCACTGGCGTTTTTGGCTCCCAAACCTCTGGCGGGATTTCAAATTGGCGCTTCACGAATAATTCTGAACTCAATCACTTCAGGTGTTTCAGGTATGACTTCAACCACGACCACCATTCTCAAGCCCAGCTACAACCTTGCCCACGATGTCCTTCGCAGCGCCTATCACCCCCTGGACGCTATTTTCAGGCCGCAAAATGTGGCGGTGATTGGGGCCAGCGAAAAACCCGGTAGCGTCGGTCGGACGTTGTTGTGGAACCTGATCAGCAGCCCCTTTGGCGGCACGGTGTTTCCGGTAAATCCGAAGCGATCCAGCGTCCTGGGCATCCGTGCTTACCCCAAAATTGCCGATGTCCCAGAAGCCGTGGATCTGGCCGTGATCGCCACGCCTGCCCCCACGGTGCCGGGGGTGATTCGCGAATGCGTGGCGGTGGGGGTTAAGGGCGCGATCATCATCTCCGCTGGCTTCAAGGAAATTGGCGAGCCGGGGGTAGAGCTGGAGCGCCAGGTGATGCAGGAAGCCCGTCGGGGACGGCTGCGGCTGATTGGCCCCAACTGCCTGGGGGTGATGAATCCCCACTACGGCCTCAACGCCACCTTCGCCAGCACCATGGCCCGTCCGGGGAATGTGGGCTTCATCAGCCAGAGCGGTGCCCTGTGTACCTCCATCCTGGACTGGAGCTTTCAAGAAAACGTGGGCTTCAGCGCCTTTGGGTCCATCGGCTCCATGCTGGACGTGGGCTGGGGCGATTTGATCTACTACCTGGGGGATGATCCCCAGACCCACAGCATCGTGATTTACATGGAGTCCATTGGCGATGCCCGCTCCTTCCTCTCAGCGGCGCGGGAGGTGGCCCTCACCAAGCCCATCGTGGTACTCAAGGCCGGACGTACGGAAGTAGCCGCCAAAGCCGCTGCCTCCCACACGGGCGCACTGACGGGCAGCGACGAGGTGCTTTCCGCCGCCTTCCGCCGCTGCGGCGTCCTCCAGGTGGATCACATCGACGACCTGTTCAACATGGCGGAGGTGCTGGCCAAGCAGCCTCGCCCCAAGGGCCGCAAGCTGATCATCCTCACCAATGCAGGCGGACCGGGGGTGCTGGCCACCGATGCCCTGATCCAGGGGGGCGGCGAACTGGCGGAGCTGTCAGAATCCACCCTCACCACTTTGAACACCTGCCTGCCCACCCACTGGAGCCACGGTAACCCGGTGGACATTCTGGGGGATGCCGACCCCACTCGCTATGCCGACGCCATGCGGGTAGCGGCCCAGGAATCTAACAGCGACGGTCTGCTGGTGATCCTCACGCCCCAGGCCATGACCAACCCCACCCGCATTGCCGAAGAGCTGAAGGCCGTGGTGCCCAGCAACAAGCCCCTGCTGGCTAGCTGGATGGGCGGTGAAGCCGTGGCCGAAGGAGAGGCCATCCTTAACCGGGCGGGGATCTTTACCTTTCCCTACCCCGATACGGCGGCGCGGGTGTTCAACTACATGTGGCGCTACAGCTACAACCTCCAGGGGCTGTACGAAACGCCCACGCCTTCTGCCACAGAAACGCCGGATCGGCAGGCGGTGGCTGAGATTATCGGCAATGCCCATCGAGCGGGGCGATCGCTCCTCACTGAGTCCGAATCCAAGCAGCTCCTGGCGGCCTACAACATCCCCATCGTGGAAACCCGCGTGGCTCCCGACGAAGAATCCGCCGTGCAGGCAGCCCAGGCCATCGGCTATCCGGTGGTGCTCAAGCTCTACTCAGAAACTATTACCCACAAAACCGACGTGGGCGGCGTGAAGCTGAACCTGGCAAGTGAGGCGGACGTGCGGCGGGCGTACGGGGCGATCGCCACCTCGGTCACCGAAAAGGTAGGGGCGGAGCATTTCCTGGGGGTCACCGTGCAGCCCATGATCAATCTGGACGGCTATGAGCTGATTCTGGGCAGCAGCCTCGATCCCCAATTTGGCCCGGTGCTGTTGTTTGGCTCTGGCGGCCAACTGGTGGAGGTATTTAAGGATCGCTCCCTGGCGCTGCCGCCCCTGAATACGACCCTGGCCCGCCGCATGATGGAGCAAACGCTGATTTACAAAGCCCTCCAGGGGGTGCGGGGCCGCGCCGCCGTGGATCTGGAAGCCCTGGAGAAGCTGCTGGTGCGCTTCAGCCACCTGGTGGCCGAGCAACCCTGGATCAAGGAAATCGACATTAATCCCCTGCTGGTGCGCCCCGAGTCTTCCGAGCAGGATGCCCACGGGCTGATTGCCCTGGATGCGCGGGTGGTGCTCCATGAGGCCGATCTGCCCGCCGCCCAACTGCCCCGGCTGGCGGTGTGTCCTTACCCCATCCAGTATGTGGGGCAGTGGACGCTGCGGAACGGCACCCCCGTTATCATCCGCCCCATCAGCCCGGAGGATGAGCCGCTGATCGTCAAGTTCCACGAAACCCTGTCAGAGGAAAGCGTCTACCTGCGCTACGCCCACCTGATCAAGCTGAGCCGCCGGGTGGCCCACGATCGCCTCACCCGCATCTGTTTCATCGACTATGACCGGGAGCTGGCCCTGGTAGCGGACTACCATAATCCCGAAACCAATGAGCACGAAATCCTCGGCGTCGCTCGCCTGAGCAAGCTTCATGGCCACAACGATGCAGAGTTTGCCATGCTGATCAGCGATCGCTGCCAGCGACAGGGCCTGGGGTCAGAACTGCTGCGGCGGCTGTGTGCGATCGCCCGCCAGGAGGGGCTGGAGCGGGTGGTAGCTTACATCCTCCCAGACAACTCCGCCATGCAAAAAATCTGCGAGCGGGCCGGATTCACCCTCCAGCGGGATCTGGATGACGACATGACGAAAGCAACGCTGGATCTGTAGCCGGAAGTCAGCAATCGGTAGTCGGGGAGCATTAGGGGCAAAGCAGGCAGTCGCTTGCTTTGCCCTTTCGCTTGGCATACAGATGTTCAGCGAATACTTTCTACCAAAATGGCGATCGCCAGCAGACAAAACACTGGCCCAGAGCAGCGCCATGTCAGGAATCCCATCAGCAGTAGAATCGCTTCAGCAATTTGAAAGGCACCGAGGGCAGCGGTAAATAGACTGGCAATGCCGAGGCCGAACAACAGCAGCAAAAAATATTTCAAGACCTTAAGGGCAAACTGCAAGAGTTTCCCATAGTCATTCCGATAGTTCATCACCATCGCAGTACCTCAGGGGCGAAGTGAAGGGTGGTATCTGCTGGCTGCGCCAATCGCTTTGTTTGTATCAAAACAGATCCCACAAGACCGCGAACGATACGTTAATCACAAAGCATTCGCGACGGGTTGAAGCGCGATTTGACAGTGAGGCAGCCCCCTAGGTGAGCTGGGACACCACTGGCACTGGACTGGTTAGTCGGCGGATGAATTTAGTGAATATTGTGAATATTGCGTTACTAGTAATATTTCATGCTCCTAGTTTTATTGTCAAGCGGTTCAGGCTCCCTGTTTTCAATCTCACAGTGAGTCTCGCAATAATTATTTAATTAGAAAATTTTGCCGTCCTGGCCGTTAGCCCAAGGGACAAATGGCTTGTCAATGAAATTTGTGAAAATAACGGTTTCCGCAGAGCCTGGGCACCCAGGGGCGATCGCCTCCAGCCACCCACCTCCACAGAAGCAGAACGGAACTGTGCCATTCGCCCGAGGCGTCGGCACTTGGGGCATTTGACCGGCAATCAAACCCATCTTTGCAAACCGGGCTGAACCCGATCAAAAAGTTCCTGAATTTATCTCGTCAACATAGAAGATTCTCTCAGTGGTTTGGTCGGGTGGGGGGTTCTCAAGAGTTTATAAACTTTTCGATTCACACCCTTGCATCTGGAGCAGGCAGCGTATATTTGTGTAGTCTGTGAGTTGAGTGAAAAATTGTGAATCAGCATGAATTCATCGAGAGGTTCCAATCGCTCACGCCCAAGCCGAGGCGGGTTTTGGAATTAATGCTGGCGGGTCGCTCAGACGAAGAAATTGCCGACATGGCCGAAATGTCGATGGCGACAGTGCGCAAGCATGTGCAAAACCTCTGTGATCACTTTGGGATTTTGCGGGAAGTTGAAGGCATCAAGCGCAACCGTCGCGATGACTTGATTGACCTGACGCGCATGCATCAGCGCCTTGCCCAGGAACGCCGCGGCAAGCTGGCTCCCCCTCCGCCCCCGAAACCCGCCCTGGAAATTGGGGCGATCGCCCTACCTCGCAAAGAAGACTGGGGGGATGCCATGGACATTTCCACCTTTTTGGGTCGGCAGGCAGAGCTGCAGCGGCTCAAGGAGTGGGTGCTGCGCGATCGCTGTCGTCTGGTGGCCGTGCTGGGGCTGGGGGGCATTGGCAAAACCGCCCTGACGGTCAAGCTGGCCCAGGATATTCGCCAGGACTTTGATGTGGTGGTCTGGCGATCGCTCCGGGACGGGCCTCTGCTCAGCTCCGTTCTCACTGAAGTTGTGCGCATGTTTTTCGGCTCATCCCACCGCCAGTGCGAAATCTCCGACTTAATGGTGGCGCTGCAGCGGTTTCGCTGTTTGCTCGTGCTCGATAATGCGGAAACCATCTTTCAAAGTGGCCAGGGTACGCTGCGCGATCGCGCGGGACAATACCGTCCAGAGTATGAGGACTATGGCCAACTCTTTCAGCAAATGGCGGAGGTTCCCCACCGCAGTTGTCTGGTGGTCACCAGTCGTGAAAAGCCAAAAGAAATTGCCGTGTTTGAGGGGCAGCAGCTTCCGGTGCGATCGCTCACCCTCAACGGCTTAACCGAGCAAACCGGGCAGGAACTGCTCAAGCTAAAGGGCTTTACCGCCACCGGCACCCACTGGAACGCCATCATTCGCCGCTACGGAGGCAATCCCCTGGCCCTCAAGATCGTGGCCACCATGATCAATGAACTGTTTAACGGCAACGTGAACGACTACCTGGGCCAGGTTGACCAGGGAGATTTGATCTTCGGTGAAATTCGCGATCTGCTGGATCAGCAGTTCAACCGGCTGTCTAATCTGGAAAAGGAAGTGATGTACTGGTTTGCCATCAACCGGGAGCCTATGTCGCTCCAGGACTTTCGGGAGGATGTGCTGGTTCCCATCTCCGCCGCTGATCTGATGGAGATTTTGGAGTCCCTGAGTCGGCGATCGCTGATTGAGCGCAACGCAGCGGGCTTTACCCAACAGCCAGTGATCATGGAATACGTGACCGAACAGTTGACCGAGCAGGTGTGCCAGGAGATTGAAACCGAAACCATCGCCCTGCTGGATAGCCATGCCCTGCTCAAAACCCGATCCAAAGACTACATCCGCGAGACCCAGCGGCGGGCCATTGTCCAGCGCGTTATCAACCGTCTGCTGGTCTCCCTGCGCAGCAAGGAGGCCATTGAGCACCAGTTGCGCAAGATTTTACTCAAGCTCAAAACCCCCACCGCTTCTAAAACCGGCTACGCGGGCGGCAACTTACTCAATCTACTGGTGCAGCTCAACCCCGGCCTGAGCGGCTACGACTTTTCTGGCCTCAGCATCCGCCATGCTTATCTCAAGGGCAAGCGGCTGCACAACGTCAACTTCACCCACGCCAACCTGGCCACCTCAGTGTTTACCGAAACGTTTGTGGCTATCCTTTGTATTGCCTTCAGTCCCGATGGGCAACTCCTGGCCACGGGGGATGCCAGCGGCGAAGCACGGCTCTGGCGGGTGGCCGATGGGGAACATCTGCGTACTTACAAAGGCCACAAGGGCTGGATCTGGGCACTGGCCTTCAGTCCCGATGGACGCACCATTGCCAGCGGTGGCGATGACCACACGGTACATCTCTGGCGGGTAGCCGATGCCCGCTGCTTCAAGGTTTTAGACAAACATTCAAACCGGGTGCGCACCCTCACCTTCAGCCCCGACGGTCAGCTATTGGCCAGCGGCAGCAGCGACGACACGGTGCGGTTATGGGATGCGCAAACAGGACAGTGCCTGCAAACTTTCAAAGGGCATGAGGCCTCGATTCGCTCGATTGCCTTTAGCCCCAATGGCCAACTGCTGGCCAGCGGCAGCGCCGACCACACGGTGCGCCTCTGGAAGGTGGGCCTGGGCACCTGTGCTGGGGTTCTGCAGGGGCATACCGCTGGGGTGCGCTCCGTCAAATTCAGCCCCGATGGCCAGATGGTGGTAAGCGGTGGTAGCGATCGCACCATTCGCTTCTGGAACCCCCAGGATGGGGCGCTGCTGTACGTCCTCACGGGTCACGAAAGCCGGATCTGGTCAGTGGCGTTTCATCCGTCGGGCACCCTGCTGGCCAGCGGTAGCGACGATCAGACAGTGCGGCTGTGGGATATGGCCTCCAGACGCTGTGTGAGCGTGCTGCGGGGACACACCAGCCGGGTCTGGTCGGTGGCCTTCAGTCCCGACCAGTTGACCCTGGCCAGCAGCGGGGATGACCATACGGTGCGGCTGTGGAACGTGAACACCCGCGAGTGTTTACAAACCCTGCAGGGCCATACCCTGGGCGTGCGGGCGATCGCCTTCAGTCCCAACGGCATCCACCTGGCCAGCGGCAGCGATGAGTGGGCCATTCGCATCTGGAATGTGGAAACCGGCAAACAAATCCAAACCCTGCAGGGCCATCTCAGCCGCGTGTGGTCGGTGGCCTTCAGCCCCACGGAATCGATGCTGGCTAGCGGCAGCGACGATCAGACGGTGCGGCTGTGGGACCTCAAGCTGGGGGAATGCCGCCGCATCTTTAAGGGGCATGATGGCTGGGTGCGGGCCGTTGCCTTTAGTGCCGATGGTCGGACGATCGCCAGCGGCGGTGACGATGAGACCATTAAGCTGTGGGATGTGACCACGGGCGACTGCCTCGACACCCTAACCGACCACGAGGGCTGGATCTGGACCCTGGCCTTTGCCCCCCAGCAGCCCCTGCTGGCCAGCGGCAGCACCGACCAGACGATTCGCCTGTGGGATCTGGAGTCACGCCAGTATCGGATTTTGAAAGGCCATGAGAACTGGGTGCGCTCCATTGCCTTCAGCCCTGACGGCAGCATCCTGGCCAGTGGCGGCGGTGACCATACCATCCGCCTGTGGGATGTGAAGTCGGGTCGGTGCCTGAGCGTATTTGAAGGCTTGCCGCGACGGGTGCGATCGCTGGCCTTCAGCGCCGATGGTCAGACCCTGGCCTGTAGCGGCGAGGAAACCTCCATTCAGCTCTGGGACGTGACGACGGGCGATCGCATCCAGATGCTGGAGGGCCACGGGGACTGGGTGCGATCGGTGGCGTTCAGCCCCACGGGCACCCTGCTGGCCAGCGCCAGCAAAGATGAAACGATTCGGCTGTGGGATATCAAAACCGGACAGACCACCACCTTCCTGCGGCCCAAGCGCCCCTACGAAGGCATGAATATCACTGAGGTGAAGGGGCTAACCGGGTTTCAGCGCACCGCCCTGCTGGCCCTGGGGGCGGTGGATCAAAACTTTTCGTGAAATTGAAAATATTAAGAAAAGTTGCTAGATTGCAGGCAAGAGTCCTTATCGTGATACTCGATATCAAGGAATTGCGCCATGTTTCCCAATCCTCCCGCACTGACTGACCGTTCCCGCGTTTATGACCTGAAAGCCCGTCTGGATTGGGGTGAACCCGCCCTGACCATCGTGGATGTGCGCGATCGCTCCCAGTTCAACGCTGAGCACATTGTCGGAGCCGTGACCATGCCCGTGGACACCCTGCTGGCGATCGCCCAGGCCACGTTGGAGCTTGATCGCGACATTTACGTCTACGGCGAAACCGATGACGAGACGGCAGAGGCTGCCACCCACCTGCGCACCGCTGGATACCGTCACGTTTCTGAGCTGCGGGGCGGTCTGTCGGCCTGGAAGGCCGTGGGCTATCCCACTGAATCCATCACCGTAGCGGCCTAGACCAGCGCTGCGTTCAAAACGCCCCTACCGGCAGGAGGGGCTGTCAATGCCGCTACAGCCAGTTGCCGACCAGGATGTAGGGTGCCCAGTACAGAGGCGATTGATAGGTAGCCGACCTGAGCAACGACACCTGGGCACGTCGCAGGGCTTCCGCGCGGGTAATTGGGCCAGCACCATCAGCTTGCTCGGAAGATGGGGCGTTTTTGCGGGACAATTCCTCGTAGAATCGGCTCATCAGTTCAGCGGTGCCCCGGTCGTCTACATACCAGAGGGAAGCCAGGGTGCTGCGTGCCCCCGACTGCACGGCAATGCCTGCCAGTCCCAAAGCGGCCCGATTGTCCCCATCGGCGGTCTTGCAGGCACTGAGCACCAGCAGCTCAATGGGGGCACGGTCGGGGTTGCGGCTCCGCAGGATGGTGCTGAGGTCGTTGATGTCAATGCGCTCATCCCAGGCCAGGACAAAGGTTTCATCGGGCCTGGAGCTGAACTGGCCGTGGGTGGCCAGGTGAACAATCGGCGCAGGCACCGTTTCCACCAGGCGGCGCAGGGCGGCCTCGGTAAACTCCTGGTTGAGGATGCGACGGCTGGGCAGTTGGGACTGAATTTGGGCCAGCTCCGTCTCTACGTTCTCCAGATCGGCAAAGCCCTGATGGGGCGGAAATTCTTTGCGCATCTGCGACAGGCCAAAGGTAACCGCGTCCAGTTGAATCTGCGTGAGGGGACGGGGTTCAAAAAGCTGCAGGCTGGGCATCAGGGCGATCGCGTAGGACTCTACCAGGTAGCGATCGCCATCATGGAGCACCGCCATGGGAACGTTGCGCAGCTCTCCATCCAGCACAAACACCAGGTTTTTTGCCCCGGCGATCTGGTCGGCCACGGGGCGCAGCAGCCAGTCGTAGACTTTTTGCGATAACACCAGCCCTGCCCGCGAACGGTAGGGCTTTTCCAGCTCGCGCCGCAGCTCAATCAGGGTGGCCTCCACCTCCGGGCGGGGAATGTTGATGGTGTGCAGATGCAGTTGCTCTGACTGGGGCAGCCGCAAAATCACCGCCAGTTGCTCCTCCAGCAGGATGGGGTAGACGATTACGGCGGTGGGGTCTACCTGGCGATCGCTGAGCACCACGGTCTCTGCCAGGCTACATCCCAGAAAGTTTTCCAACTCGCTCACCTGGAGGGCTTCCATCTGCTGAATGGCCTGCTGCAAAACGGCCTGGGGCAGCTCTCCAGGAGATTCTCCCAGCAGCAGCGCCACCAGTTGTCGATAGACGGGTTCCACGTCATTTCGAAAGGAAAACTGCACGTCGGCGTTTACCCCCAGCAGATTATCCCGCACCGCCTCCAGGGTCTGCACCGCCGCCTGGTAGTAGGGGATGGCCGCCTGGGGCTGCTGCTTTTGAGCGTAGAGACGGCCCAACTGCCACTGCCAGCGGTAAGCGACCTCCCAAAACTGGCCCGACTGGGCGATCGCCAGGGCCGCCACCGTTTGCTTCTGGGCCTGCTGCCAGAGATCCTCGGCCCGCTGCGGCGATTGAGCCACCATCTGCTGCCCCCGCATTTCGCCCACCTGCCCCAATAAGCCCAGGGCATAGGATTCCGAACGGAGGTCAGCGATTTCCCTGGCCTGCTGGCGGGCGGTTTCGGCCAGGGCGGCGGCCCAGTCCAGCCAGGATGGTTCCTGAGGAGCCTGATCGGCGGCGATCGCCTGCAGCCGAAGAAGCTGCTGCACCAGGGAGAGCCGGGTTGTCACCGTCAGCCAACTGGGGGCGGTTTCGGCAGCCAGGAGGGGCTGAAGATCCGTCAGCAGGCCAGTGATAGCGGGCAGTAGCGAACCCCAATCGGGCGGCAGAGGGGCCGTCCGTTGCCAGACTTCCCCATCTACCAGCAGCGCCAGGGCCTGCACCTGGGCCTGGAGGTGAACCGCCCCTGTGGCCTGACCGGCGGAGAGAGACGTCGCCCGCTGGTAGGTGGCGCGGGACTGGCGGAAATAGGCTTCAGCCTGCTCGCGATCGCCCCGCAGCCCCGTCTGCTGGTAAAAGTCATTGGTTCGCTGAAATAAGGCTCGCTGGGTATTTCCCAGACTCAAGAGGGTAATGCTGCCCTGGAAGGAATCGGGGGCGATCGCCACTGCCTGGGACAACACCGCCTCGGAGGCATCCAGCGCCCCCAGGAGCCGCAGCAGGGTGCCCACGTTGCGCAACCCCACCAGCCGCAGTTGCTCATCCGGCAGGGCTGCCAGCGCCTCCAGGACGGGGGTAATCGTCCCCTGGTGGAGAGTGGCACAGTCCTGCTCCAAATCCAGCGCCTCCAGGAGGGTGGCGCAGGCGCGGCGGTGCATCCCCATAGCCTCCAGGGCCTGTACCTGGTTCAGGCGGCTACCCAACACGCCCTGGCGATCGCCCCCCTGGTCATACCGCTGCTGGGCCTGCTGCCAGTGGTGTAGCGCCTGCTGGGGCTGACCCAGAGATAGGGCCAGTCGCCCCTGGGCGTTTAGCGCCTGGGCCACCGCCTGTCGGTAAGCCGGATTCTCCTCCTGGGCTGTCTGTAGGGTGGCCAGTTGGGCAAGGCTGGTATCCAGATGCTGGGCCGCCGCCGCCCAGTCTCCCCGCTGCTGCTGGGCCAGACCCAGGTAGGTGTGGGCGATGGCGGCGCTCAAGGTATTCCCCTGGGCCTCAAACTGCTGGGCGGCCTGCTGCCAATGGGCGATCGCCTCGTCTAACCGTCCGGCGGCGTAGGCGTCCCGCCCCTGATCGAGCAGGGTCGTGGGTGCGGCGATCGCCAGGGAGACCGAAGACGGTTGGGGCACTGCGGCGGCCAGGGGCAGAAGCGGCAGACTCAAGGCCACTAGCAGACCCAGCAGCAAGCCCAGCCCGAAAGAGAGCTTTTTCCCCCAAAGGCATCTCGCCCGCAATAATGGCGGCCATTTCTGCCTGTTCATGCCTAGCGTTCCCCTTGAATGGATAAATCCGGTGGACAGGCGCTGGGCGATCGCAGCGAACTGTAGGGTATCACCGTGGGGCTGTCCGCCGTGAGAATAATTTCCCCGTTCTCGCCAATGCGCCAGCCCTGCACCTCCACCACCACCTGCCCGGTGAGGGGATCCACCAGCGGCGGCGGCTCTTCTTCCTGAAGACTCCGACCCACCCCGACCTGGAGGGAATCCCCTGGCAGGGGCCGCAGATCTTCCCAGGTGGCGCTGGCCTCGGCGCTGCTGTCGCTGGGAGACAGGGGCAACCCGCCCCGCCCGGTGTCCACAAACTCGCTGGTCGTTTCCCCGCCCTGGGGCCGACAGGCCGAGGTAATTTCTGGCTCCACGGGTTCGCTGGGCAGCTCGGTCAGCCCCTGGCTGGGGTCAACGTCGGGCGTCTCCAGACTCACGGTGCCAGAGACGCCAAACTCAGAGCTGACGGTAATGTCGCTCAGGAGCGTCTCAAACTCACGAAACTCAATGCCATAGATGCCCAGGGGCGCGAAGATGCTGACCCGTCCCCCATTGCCAGCCACGGCGTTGGCGCTGATGTCGCTGTTTTCTGCCGGAACCGCCGCCACCAGATTAGCCCGGATGGTAATGTTGCCGCCATCCCCCTGGCGATCGCCCACCGTATTGGTACCGGCACTGGCAGACAGCAGGCTGCCCCGCCGCAGCACCAGCACATCGTCCAGCAGGATGGTGACGTTGCCCCCCTGATTGCTGCCCGTGGCTGCCGAGATAGCTGAGCCATTGTCCAGAAATAGCCGTCCGGCGCGAATGGTAATGTTGCCGCCAATGCCTGCCCCCTCGCTGGTCACGGCGATGCGTGCCCCATTGTTAAGGGTCACCAGGTCGGGGTCGATAAAAATACTGCCGCCGTCCCCCGTGGAGTTGCGGGTGGTGCTGGCGAACAGGCCACTGTCGGGGCCGTCTACTTCGATGCGATCGCGCACCCGCACATCCAAATCGCCCGCATTCCCCGATCCAGCCGTAATGGAAGAGATCTGGCCTCCGTCGGAAACCGTTAACTGGTTGGCCTGCAGCGACACCCGCCCCGCATCCCCATCCCCCGCCGTAGAGGTGGAGATTTCCCCATCTCGGGTAATGGTTACCCGATTGGCCCCGATCTCAATTTCGCCCGCGTCGCCCCCCGACTGGCGGCGAGTGGTGCTGGCGGCAATCTGTCCGCCGGTACGCAGGGTCAGGCGATCGGTGGTGAGGGTAATTCTGCCGCCATCCCCCTGGCCACTGGTGGAAGCGGAAATCTGGGCACCGTCTTCGACGATCAGCGCCCGGTCGGCCTGAATTCGCAGCCGCTGGCCCGCATTCCCTTCCCCCTGGGTATTGGCAAAGATGCCGCTGGCGGTGCCCGTCTGGCGATCGCCCCCCGTATTGTCAGCCGTGCGGCCAGGTGAAAAACCCTGGAGCCGCACCTGGTCGGCGGCCTGGATATCAATCAGTCCGGCATCACCTGCCGCAAAGGCGGTGGTGAGCACCTGCCCCCCAGCGGTGATGTCCAGCCGGTCTACCGTGAGGTCGATATTGCCGCCCCGGCTGTCGCTGCGGGTGACGGCACTGACCACGGCATTGTCCTGGAGGGTGAGCTGGGAGGTGCTCAGGGTAAGGGTACCGCCGCGATCGCCCGCCCCTGCGTCGGTGGTGGAGAAAATGCCGCTAGCGAACTGGCCATCGGCGGTGGTGCCCTGCAGCAAGATGGCGTCGGCGGCTTCGATCTCAATATCCCCGCCCCGCCCCGCCCCGCTGGTGGAAGCGGTGATTTGCCCCCCCGCCCGCAGGGTCAATTGCCGACTGGTGAGGTCAATGCCGCCCCCATCCCCGGCTCCGCTGGTAGAGGCCGAAATTTCGGCCCCATCTCCGTCAAGGGTGACGACGGCGGCGTCAATCTGGATTTCTCCCCCGGCCCCAGCGCCACTGGTGGAAGCCGTAATCTGGCTCTGGCCGTTAACCCGCAGACGGGTGGTGGCCAGGTCAATGTCGCCGCCTGCCCCCTGGCCAGCGGTGGAGGCCGAAATTTGGGAGTTGCGCAAGTTCACGGCCCCATCAATTTGCAGGCCAATGGTGCCGCCATCGCCCGCGCCGCTGGTGGAGGCAGTGATCTGACTTTGGTTTTGGGCTGTGAGGCGATCGCCCTGGATGACAATATCGCCGCCCCGGCCAGTGCCCATGGTGGAGGCCGAAATTTCGGCCTGGAATAAGTCCACGCTCTCGTCACCCCGCAGGCCAATGGTGCCGCCATCTCCGTCGCTTGTGGTAGAAGCGCTGATCTGGCTTTGATTTTGGATAGAGAGGCGATCGCCGCTGATTTCGATATCGCCGCCCCGACCTGTGCCCATGGTAGAGGCGGAAATTTCTGACTGAACCACATCCACGCTGTCATCCGCCTGGAGGGAAATGGTGCCACCGTCCCCAGGGCCGCTGGTGGAGGCGGTGATCTGGCTTTGATTTTGGATGGAAAGGCGATCGCCGCTGATTTCGATATCGCCGCCCCGGCCAGTGCCCGTGGTGGAGGCGGAAATTTCGGCCTGGAATAAATCTACGCTGTCATCACCTTGAAGGCCGATGGTACCGCCACTGCCGGATCCCGTCGTGGAGGCGGTCATCTGGCTTTCGTTGGTTGCCCGGATCTGGTTGGCCCGCAGGTCAATATCGCCGCCCTGACCCGACCCCGTGGTGGAGGCGGCAATCTGCGACTGGTTGAGGTCGATGGCGTCGGTGGCGTTGAGGGCGATCGCCCCTCCCCGGCCCATAGCCGTGGTGGAAGCGGTGATTTGGGCGCTGTCCTGGAGCACGATGCGATTGGCGGCAAGGGAAACATCGCCTCCCGATCCCGCGTTGGAGGTAGAAGCGGCAATTTGGGATCGGGTGAGGGTAATGGTATCCGCCGCCGTGACCCGCACCGCGCCGCCCCGCCCCATGCCGGCGGTAGACACCGAGATTTCTGCCCCATCTGTCAGGGAAAGCTGGCCCGTGTTAATGGCGAGGGTGCCTGCATTGCCCGTACTCAGGGTGCGGCCAAAGATGCCGCTGGTGGTGCCATCGTTATCGGCAGTAGGAGCGGTGGACTGACCGGATAGGGTGAGGCGATCGCCCACAGTCAGGATCACTCCCCCCGCATCCCCCTGGCTGAAGGCGGTAGTGAGGATTTGCCCGCCGCTTTCCAGGGAGAGGGTATCCGCCGTGATTTCCACGCTGCCGCCCTGGGACTGGTTTTGCGTCACGGCACTCACCACCCCCCGATCGGCTACCCGCAGCGATCCGGTGGTGAGGTTGAGGGTGCCGCCCCGGCCACTGGCTACCCCCTCCGTCCCCGAAAACAGGCCACTGGACTGATCCAGGGTGGCGCTTACGCCAGAGATGTCCACCGTCTGGGCGCGAATGGTGAGATTGCCCGCATTGGCCCCGCTGGTGGCCAGGTTGGGGACGGGTAGCCCCAGATTGGCCCGACCGATGAAAAAGCGCTCGGCGATGCTCTGGGGCGACAGCAGCTCATCGTAGAACACCACTTCATCGATCCGACCATTGAAGGGTTGGTCATTGGGGTCGCGCCAGCTGCCAATGCGGGCCGTGGGTTCCTGCCCCTGGAACGGCCCCTGGGCACCGTTGGCGACGGGCACCCCATTGATATAGACCGTACTCAGGTCAGCGGTGCGGTCGTAGCGCACGACCACGTGGGTCCACTGGTCGAAGGGGATGGTGCCCGCCGGTGTCTCCAGGTCGTCGTTGCGAAAGCTGACCCCCAGGGAGCCATCGTCCCGGACGCTGAGGTTGAGGCTACGCAGGAAGCGATCGCGGTCATGCAGGGCAAAATAGACCTGCTCCTCGGGGGCATCTCCGTTGGGGTGAATCCAGGCCTCCACCGTGAAGTCGGCCTCCCGCACATCCATTGGTGAATCCGGGGGAATCTCGCCAATGGTGACGGCACTGCCCGCCTGGCTGAATTCTGCTGCCGTCCCCGATACCCCCGGCTGCCCCGGCGTCACTGTGCCCTCATAGGTGCCATCAAAGCCCTGCCCGCTGCGATCGCCCGCCACCGTTGCCCCAGGGGCTTCATCCAGGGGCCAGTAGGCCACCGGGCGATCGCCTAACACGCTCTCGCCATAGTCTACCCCCACCTGCTGGGCCGCCAGGATGGATGGAATATATCCCAGGGTACGCGTTTCGATGCGCCCCCCCGTTTCCAGGGTGAGCCGATGGGTGGTCACTTCGATCGCGCCGCCGTTGCCCGTGGCCCCATCGTCCACCCCGCTAAAAATGATCCCATCCGTGGCCACCGTCACCGCATCGGTGGTCCGCACAATGACGTTACCCGCATTCCCCAGGGAGCGAGTGCTGGCGTCTAGCCGTGCGCCGTTGCTGACCGAGAGCGATCGCCCCTCCACCAAAATTTCTCCGCCGTTGCCAAAAGCCCCCGGCTCCACACTGCTGAAGATTCCCGTCAATTCAGGAACATCCCCTGCGCCATCCAGGATGACGCTATCGGCGACCCGGATAATGATGCCCCCCGCATCTCCCCGTCCTTCGGTGCGCACTGCAAGCTGGGCACCGTTGCGCAGCGACAGGGTATTGGCCGTCACGTCGATGTTGCCCGCCTGCCCCACGCCGCCGCCCTCCAGGCTACTGCGGATCAAGACATCTTGCTCCAGCAGGATGGTACCCTGGGCCGTCAGCCGCATCTGGCCGCTGTTGCCCTGCCCCCGAACACTGGCGGCGATCGCCACATCATCAAAAACCGTGATAGATCCGGCCAGCGCCTCCAGGGTGATGTCTCCGGCATTGCCGACGCCATTGCGCAAGACCTCGCTGCGAATTTCGACCAGGTCACTGAACGTGATGCCGTCTCGGCCCCGCAGGGTGATGGTGCCGCCGCTGCCCAGGTCGTTAGTGCGGGACTCGATTTCTACGATGTTGCGCCCCTCAATGCGCCCCGCCTCCAGCAGGATATTTCCGGCATTAAAGGGTTGGAGGTCGTCTTGCCCGTTGGCGCGGCGATCGCTCCGCACCCTTGCCTCATTTTGCAGCCGAATGGTATCGGCAGCGGTGATGGTAATGTTGCCCGCCGACCCCGCCCCTTCCGTTTCGGTTAACACACGCGTCGGCGGGTTGGCCCGGTCGTTGCCATCGATGGTCACGTCGCCGCCCAGGGCCGCAATGGTGATATCACCCGCGTTACCCGTGCCGCCTACTGCCACCGTAGCCGCCAGCTCCACCCGTTCAAACAGACGGATGCCATCGCCCGCACTCAGGGAAATGTTGCCCGCATCACCGACGCCGCCATCGGCCACCTCGGCTCGAACATCCACCCGGTTCTCCAGACTGATTGGCCCGGTGGCCTCAAGGCGAATGTTGCCCCCATCCCCCCAGCCACTGGTGCGGGCAGCGATCGCCACCCGATCGGTCATCTCAATCGTCCCCGCCCGAATTTGAATATCCCCCGCCCGCAGGTCTTCAACATCTGTGGCGGCGGTGTTCAGGTCGCTGCGAATGGCCACGTTGCGGTGGAGGAAGACGCGATCGCCCCCCACCAGGGTAATGGAACCGCCATTTCCAGAGCCGCTGGTTTCTGTGAGAATGTCCACGGAAAAGTTGCGGTTTTCCCCGTCGATTTCCAGGGTGCCATTGCGGGATTCGATGTAAATATTTCCAGCGGTGCCCACGCCAATGTCGCTGAGGCTGGTGATCACACGGCTGCGATCGGTGATGGTGATGTCGCCCTGGGCCGTCACGGTGATATCCCCACCGCTACCCATGCCAAAGGCACGGGAAATTAAGCGCGCTTGCCCAGCCAGGTCAACGGTGCCGTTCGTCACTTCGATATCGATATTCCCCGCATCCCCAACGCCCATTTCATTGACGCGGGTAAAGATCTCGCTATCGCGACCGTTGCGCCGCCCCGAGAGGAGCACCCGATCCGTCGCCCGAATGGTGATATTCCCAGCGGGGCCAGTGCCCAGGGTGTTGGACTGGAGCTGTCCGCCGTTGCGAAACTCTACCTGCCGGGCCTGGATAAAAATGTTGCCTGCCGTGCCCTGCCCCTGGCGCTCGATACTGGTGATGGCAGCGGTGCTGTTGGTGGGGATGGCGTTTTGAAACACCACGCGATCGCCCGCTACCAGGGTAATGTTTCCCGATGTACCAAAGGAGGGGAGCGGCGGGTTGTTGTTCTCCTGGCGATCGCCCACCCTGGCCTGGAGCTGTGCCCCGTCTGTAAGAATAATATCCTCCCCCGCAGTAATGGCAATGCCGCCACCGTTGCCCACAGCCCCAGCGCGGATGATATTGACGATGCCTGTCCGCTCGCCACTAAAGGTGACATCGCCCCCGGTAAAGATGGCAATGCGGCCCGCGTCCCCTTGGCCGAAGGTACTGCTTTCAATCTGGGCACCATTTTCCCCAACCAGGGCCGCCGCCCGGATAGTGACATCGCCACCCCGCCCGCTGCCCAGATTATTGGTCGTGATGCGGCTGGCATTGAGCCGCACCTCACCGTCAGCCAGCAGAGACACATCCCCAGCCCGCCCGGTGTCAGAGGACGCATCGAGGCGATCGCCCACCCGAATGTTCCCCCGTGCGTCAACGACCACCGCGCCGCCGTTACCCGCAAAGATGGGCGTTCCCTGCCGCTGCGTCCCCGTTTCCAAAATATCGACCCGCACATTGCCCGCAGGCAGGGCCAGGTTGGGCTGGTACTGGTTCGTGAGAAACACCAGACCATCGGGGGCGTTTATGGCAATTTCGCCAATCCGAATCAAGCTGTGGGAGGGCACCGTGGGCAGCGGGTCGGCGGGGTTGAGCGGGTTGGGGGTGCCGATCACGCTGGGGGTGCCAATGGCGGCAGGGGCCATCCCGGCCCGCACATCCAGCGTCGGTTGGGCAGTGCCATCGACGTTGACAGTAGTCTCCCCGTCTGAGAGGCGAATGTTGGGTTCGGCGATCGCCGTTCCGGTGGTATCCGGCCCCGTGATGACGATCTGATTCGCCTCTACCCTGCCACCGGCAAAAATATGCAGCGAAGCCCCTTCATAGGCGTCAAAGACCACATCCCCCAGGGCACGAATCACCGGGTCGTTGGGACTCTGGAAGTCGCCTGCGGTGCCCGCCAGCCCTTCAATGCGAAAGCTACCGCCACTCCAAAACCGGGCATCGGTGGTGATTGGCTGGCCCGACCGCAGCACCAGATCGCCCCCGGCGGTCAGGCCGCTGGCAGGATGGCTGAGGGCCTGGATTAAGACCTGGTCATTCCCCTGGATCAGCAGCCCCTCCTGGGCGGTGACAATCAGGGGACGGTCGGGGCGATCGCCCAATTCTACCCCCGTCTCCCCCAGCAGCGTCAGGCTGCCCCCCGCCTGCAAACCGCCTTCCAAATCCAGCCGCTGCCCTGCGAGAGACAGATCTGCCCCAGTGGCCAGGTTGGCCTCGCTGGCGATATCGCCCGCCGCCTCTCCTGGCTGCAGCCCAATGGGCACCGCCACCGTCAGCAGGGGTGGAGCCTGGGGGTCAATGGCGCTGAACTCGCTGCCATCGGCAAAGGCAAAGCGATCGCTCGTACTGGCCACAAAGGAGCCGCGAATGTCTAGTCGGGCATTGGGGCCAAAGATAATGCCATTGGGGTTGAGCAAAAACAGGTTGGCGTTGCCCAGCACCCCCAACGTGCCCTGAATATCGGAGGGCGATCGCCCCGTCACCCGACTCAAAATATTCTCAATGCCCGCCGGGTTGGTAAAGTAAACCGACCCGCCCAGCTCGATGCCAAACTCGCGGAAGCTGTGGAACAGGTTGCGCCCGCGGACAGCCCCCCCTTCAATGTGCAGGCGATCGCCGTGGATTTCTCGAATCAGCGACCCTTCGGCTCCCAGTGTCCCATCGGGCACCACCCGCCGATCCGCCAGGGTTTGGGCCAGGGCAATGGGCGATCGGCCAAACGCTATCCCTGTGATGCTCCATCCCAGACAGGCTCCGATGCCAACTGCAACCACCCAGTGCCAGCGAAACCCCTCGCCCCGTCGCTTCCTATCCTGATTCACGATTGCCCCCACACTTGTTCCACCGAGCTATGCTGGGTCTCTCCCCCACCCCGGTTCAGTATCAGAGTAGTGCGGGATCAGGGCGAGGGAAATTCCTCGTTTGAAAAGTTAATATTTGTATTAGTAATGGTTTCTACAGTCAAATCCCTATACGATAGGGCTGGTTTCGGCTTCTGGCAGAACAAGGGGAAACAGCAGCATGAAGGTGGTTTGCTGGTGTTCGCTGGCCAACTGAATCTGGCAACCCAGCCGCTCGGTTAACTTCTTTACCAGGGCCAGCCCCAGGCCGGTACCGCCATATTTCCAGGGGTCGTTGTTGGGAATGCGGTAAAACTTGTCAAAGATGCGATCGCGCTCTTTAGGCGAAATTTCTACCCCCGTATTCGTCACCTGTACCATCAGACAGCGGGATAGCGGTGTTTCAGGCGGCCCCGTTGGCTCTGCTGGTGAGGGTGAAGCGGGGGGCGGTTGTTCTGCCGCTGGTGGTGACTCCACAATATTGGCTGAAACGATGATCCGCTCCTGGGGTGGGGTGTACTTGCAGGCGTTGTGCAGCAGCTCATTGAGGATGCGGTTGAAGTACTTCTCGTGGCTATTGAGATCGGGCAAATCGGAGGGAATGTTGAGAATCAACTGCTGCTGCTGATTGCTGATCCGCTCGCGAAAAGAGTCTGTCAGCATGGGCAGGTGCTGCTGCAGGCGGATGGGAGCCAGCTCCAGCACTTCTCCATCGGCGTCTAGTCGAGTGAGATCTAGCAGATCGTTAATCAGGCTAATTTCGCGGTTGCATTCATCCTGCAGAATTTGAATGTAGCGGTTGATGGAGCTGCTGGTGCCCACCCCCAGGGAGGGTAGCTGAATTGCCAACATTTGGGACGACATTTTAATGTTGGTCATGGGGGCGCGCAGCTCGTGGGACACGGTGCTCAAAAAGTCGTCTTTAAGGCGATTGAGCCGCTCCAGGGCCTCCACCTGGGCCTGGGCTGCCTGGTAAAGCCGGGATTGACGCAGGGCGATCGCACATTGATTGGCCACCTGCTGCACCAGCTTCACGTCCTGGTCGCGAAACGTATAGTGGGGCTGATTCATCAGCCAGAGGTCGCCCAATACCCCTTCATTGTCCGAAATGGGATGGGCCAGCACGGCGATGCGGCCCCGGTTGGGGTTGGGGTTGAGCGAGCAGAACTGGAAAGTTTCCCCCCGCAAAAGCTGGTCATACAGTTCGGGGTAAGCCGAAATGCTCAGGGTACGCCCCTGGTAAGAGCTGGACAGGCGCGAATACTCGTAATGGACGCTGGCAGTCCGCTGGGAGAGATCATAAATGGCGGAATTGCAGCTACTTCCTGGAATGGCCAGGGCCAGTTCTTCCACCGCCGCTTGCATGATTTGGGCTTCGTCCAGGCTGTCGCGGACTTTGTCGGTGATGCGCTTGAGGGTGGCTTCGAAGTCGTAGGCAAGCTGCAGCTGGGCGGTGCGCAGGCGGATTTTACGCTCCAGAGTACGGTTTAAGTGACGAATGCGCGCCTCTGACCGCTGCCGTTCGGTCACGTCCCGGAGGTTGACCACAATGGCCTGCACCGAAGGATCGTCTAGCCGGTTACAGCTTACCCCCTCCAGGTATCGCCATCCCCCACTGGCAGCCCGCACCCGGCAAAACACCGGAATTTCTGCCCCGGCACTGGCTAAACAGCTAAGGAAGTCTGCCCGTGCCCTGGCCCGCTCGGCAGGGTGGACTTTGACAAAGACACTGGTGCCTTCTAAATTTGTTGGCATATAACCCAGGATACGCCTCACGGATGGGCTGGCATAGGTGCAGATGCCCTGACGACTCACCAGCAGAATGGCGTCAGAACTGTTCTCTACCAGTGCCCGAAAGCGTAGCTCATTGGCCTGCAGGGCGGCTTCGATGCGGCGACGCTCGGCAATTTCCTGGGCCAGCCGCTGGTTGGTGGCCTGGAGTTGATCCAGTCGCTCTTCCAGCTCCAGGGTGAGGGCGATGAACTCGTTGTTGGCGGCGATCAGTTCCCGTTGGAGGAGGTAGATTGTTTCCTGGGCTGCATTTGCTTGAAGGGGGAGGTCTTCCGTGGTCATGGTACAACTCCTTTAACCACAACGACGGTGGCATCGTCATTGTCTTTGGCCAGGGCGCGCAGCAACTCCTGGGCGGTACGCGTTGCTGAGGCCCCGACTAGCTGCGGAAACCGTTCCCACTGCCAGTGCGTCATCAAGCCATCGGTGTGCAGCACCAAAATATAAGGGGGCCGCCACAGATGTTCGGTGACGCTAGGGCTGGGGGCGTTGTTACCAATAATGCCCCGACGAATGAGAAAACGCACAGGAGTTGGGCTGCCAATGAGGCGAACTTCGATATTGCCCACATTGGCAAAAGTGAGCTTGTTCTGGTAATAGTCGAAGCGGGCGATCGCCATAACTACCCCACGGGTCGCCCGACAGGCCCGCCCCACCCCCCGAAAAATTTCGACCATGGACTGGTCATAGTGGCGGTTGATATAGTCCTGGGCGGTGCGGGCGGCCCGGTGAGCGTACTGTCCGTGCCCCAGCCCGTCGATCATAGCCACCAGCGCACTCTGCTCCCACCGCTTAATCACAAACGCATCGCCATTGAGGGACAGGCCGGGGTAGGGGCGGGTGGCCACCCCAAACTCCAGGGGGCAATCCCCGAGGGGTTGGTGAGACCGGAGCCAGCGCCTGCAGGTAATGTGGGTGCCGGGGTTTTCGACGGTTTTGGAAACGATATGGAACTCGTCCATGAGCCGGTTAATGGTGCCCAGGCCATTGCCCAGGCTGCTCGACGTGGAAAAACCGTCGGTAATCGCCAGCTCCACATCGGGGATCCCCGGCCCCTGATCGATGGATTCAATTTGAATGCCCTGGCGGTTGGCCTGGGCGATCGCCTCCAGCACCAACGTTCCTTGCTGGGCATGCTGAATGAGATTGGTAGCCAGCTCGCTCACCACTAAGACCAGCTCTTCACAGGTCATGGTGGGGAAGCCAAGGCTCAGGGCCATTTCGCGGACGGCATGGCAGGCAATGATGCGATCGCTGGTGTGAGAAACCTGGATTCGCCGTGGTGTCGTCTTCGCCATACAGATTCCCCTTATGAAACCCAGATCTCGCTCAGATTTGGGGCAGATGGATCATATTTTTCGGATCCACTTGCGAACCGTGACCGTTGTGCCGATTCCCATCTCCGATACAATTTCCATCTCGTCCATCAGCCGCTTGACGCCGGGCAGCCCCAACCCCAGCAACCCCTTGGTCGAAAACCCCACCTCCATGGCCGCCTCAATGCTGGGGATGCCGGGGCCTTCATCTTGAAAGATTAACTCAATCCCCCTGCGGTCTCGTTCGGTCAGCTCTCGCCAGCGCAGCACACCAGCCCCAGCATAAAGGTAGATATTGCGGGTCAGTTCCGATGCAGCGGTGACAACACGGGTGACATCGGTTATGCCAAAGCCCAACTTACGGACGCGATCGCGCACAAACTGCCGAATAATGACGATGTCCTCCTCCCCGCTAATGGGTAGCTGCCCCGACCGGTGCTCGGTCATCATGCGTAGCCCCCCTCTGTCAAGGCATCGATCCGGTCGAGGGCGCGGTCAACATTGAGGGCGGTGATAATACCGCTGAAGGTTAGCCCCAACTGGGTGGTGGTCATGGCAACACGAGGGCGCATGCCAGCGATCACCGTCAACCCGCCCATCAGCCTGACCATTTGTCCAGTCTCGGCAATGGTGCGAGCAAAAAAGGAATCCAGGGTTTCAATGGCGGAAATGTCTATGATCAGCCCCTTGGCTTCATGCTGCTCCATGGCGTCGAGCACCTGCTCCTGCAGGTCTTGCAGCGTCAGGTCAGAGGGGTCAGAGGGAACCGTTACAAGCAAGACATCTCGCACTTTTACAACGGACACGCCGCGCGTTGTCATCGCTTCGCCTCCTTACGCCCCCTGCACCTGTTTGGTGACCTGCAAACTGAGCAGCCCCATGGCCACCCGCAACCCCGCCACCAGGGACGACCGGGTGACAATGTCAGAGAGGTCGATGCCCAGTTGCACAATGGTTTGGGCGATCGCCGGACTGACCCCCGTCAGAATCACCTGCGCCCCCAGCAGCTTGACGGCACTGATGGTTTCGATCAGGTGATGGGCGGTTTGGGTATCTACGGTAGGCACCCCCGTAATATCCACCAGCGCCACGTCAGACCTGGTTTCGACAATGCGGTCGAGCAACACCTCAGTAAACCGCTGCGCCCGCTGGCTGTCGAGGGTGCCAATCAGGGGAGCCACCACCACCCCTTCGAAGATTTGCAGGATGGGAGTGGATATATCCAATAGCTCTTGGGACTGGCGGGTCAACCGCTCTTGGGCGCGTTTTTGCTCGGTAACGTCTTCAATGGCCAGGAGAATGAGCTGGGATTGATTGCCGGGCCGATAGACCCGACGGGCATTGAGCAGTAAGGTGCGCAAGCCCAAATTGGCAAAGTTGTGCTCCATCTCAAAGTCTTCAAAGGCCATATCACCGGGTAGTACATTCTCCAGCAGCTCCCGCAGGGCGGGGATGTCCCACTGGCGATCGCCCAATGAATAAATTTCCTGGCCAATGGTGTTTTCAGGGGTGACTTGAAAGAGCTGGTAGAACGATCGCCCTGCGGAAATGACGCGCAGCTCATTGTCGAGAATCACCAGCGGCTCCCGCACCGTATCGATAATGCTTTGCAGGTATTCTCGTGATTGCTCAACGGCTTGCTCAGACTCACGGAGTACGGTTTGAGCACTCTCTAGTTCAGCAATTCTTTGTCGTAACCGTGCAACTTCTTGCTGCAATTCTGATGAAGACGCATCACCCGACATAGAGTTTTTCTAATACATTGAATTGGATTGAGGCTGCCATTGAGGGTTAGGTAGACCCTCTTTTTATACCTGCAGAATTAAATCTAATTTAAGGATTAGGAGTTTCTATTCCGCCCTGGCTTAAGAATACTATAGCTATCGTCAATCCAACCGAAGATAGAAGTTTTCTGAAGGAAATGTATACCTGTTGGGGGAATTCTCAGAGAGCAAAGCGGATGGTGAAAGTAACCCGTCCTGAAACGCTGTCCAGCGACAGGGTACCGCCCAGGCGATAAACTATTTTCTTGACCAGCGCCAGCCCCAGTCCGGTACCGCCATGCTTCCAGGGGTCGTGGCTGGGGATGCGGTAGAACTTGTCAAAGATGCGATCGCGCTCAGCCTCAGGAATTTCAATGCCAGAGTTGCTCACCGACAGGGAAAGGACTTTGGTGGCTTGAATCGACAGCTCGATCTGCTCACCGGGGGGGGTGTATTTACAGGCATTGTCGAGCAGCTCGGTGACACAGCGCTGTAGATAGGTGGGGTCGGTCGTCAGGGGGGGCAGATCATCGGGGATGTTTAACTTGAGCACCTGCTGCCGCTCTTGGGTGCGCCCGATGAAGGGTTCGGCGATGTGGGGAATCAGCATGGGTAGCTCTATGTGGACCAGGTCAAGCGGCTCTGTCTCGGCATCCAGGCGGGTGAGATCCAGCAGGTCGTTGATCAGGTTAATTTCGCGCTGCTCCTCGTCCTTCAGAATGTTGAAGTACCGACTGATGGAGCTGGCAGGATCGGCCAGCAGCCCCAGCGGCAGCAACTTTGCTTCCAGCATCTGGGTAGCCATTTTGATAGTGGCCATGGGGGTGCGCAGCTCATGGGACACCGTGCTGAGAAAGTCATCCTTCAACTGGTTCAGGCGATCCAGTTCTTGTACCTGGACTTGCGCCGATTGGTAGAGCCGCGACTGGCGCAGGGCGATCGCACACTGATTGGCCACCTGCCGCACCAGACGCACCTCCAGGTCGTTGAATGCTTGTTCTTTAGACTTAAATAGCCAGAGATCCCCCAAAACCCTATTTTCGTCCTGGATGGGGCAGACCAGCGTGGTGAACAGCCGCATCCCAGACCGCAAGGGATTGGGCGTAATGGAGCAGAATTGACAAACCTCGCCACGGAGGAGGAAGGGATAAACCTCGGGGTGAGCAGCCTCGGCGATCGCAAAGGTATGCCCCTGGACTGAAGAGAGAGTATTGGTAACTTCGTAGGCAATGGTGGAGGTGGTCTGCTCGGCGTTGTAGATCCCCGTGTCGCAGGCTTCCACCGTCAGGCCAGAGGCCAGCTCGGCCACCACCGTTTGCAAAATCTGCTGCTCGTCCAGACTATCGCGCACCTTGTCGGTGATGCGCTTGAGCAGCGATTCGAAGTGGAGGGCCTGCTGCAGCTCCGCCGTGCGCTTTAGAATTTGTCCCTCCAGGGTGGTGTTGAGGGTCTGCACCCGCTGGTAGAGTTCGGACTGCTGGATGGCGATCGCTAACTGACTCGCCAACTCTTTCAGGAGCCTGCCTTCGGTGACCTGCCACTCCCGTGGCCCCTGGCAGTGGTGGGCAATGAGTAAGCCCCAAGGTTGCTGATTTTCCAGAACGCTGCCCTGCACAATCGGCACAACCAGCTTGGCCCGCACCTGGAGCCATTCCAATAGCTCAATGTGGCAATCGGAAAAGCCCGCAGCATAGACATCGGCAACCGCATAGACATGGTTGTCGTGGTAAGTGCTGCCCTGGGTTTCGACAAAGTAAGAATCGGTAATCACCCGGTCGAGAATAGCCGACCAGCCAGCCGCCACCGACTCCGCCGCAATCACTCCACGCCAATCGGCCTGGAAGCGGTAAATCACCACCCGATCGACATTCAGAAACCGCCGCACCTCCTCCACCGTAGTCTGGAGTATTTCCTGCAGGTTCAGGGACTCGCGAATATGGTGGTTAATCAGGTGGAGCATCCGCTCCCGCTGCAGCTCCTGATTCATCAGGGCTTCTGCATATTTGCGCTCGGTAATGTCCCAGATGTAGCCATGCCAGAGAACGCTGCCGTCTACCAGCTTTTCAGGCACAGCATGGCCTTCTAGCCAGCGCATCCCCCGTTCGGGCAGGCACACCCGATATTCGTCGTGCCAGAGTTTCAGGGTGCGAAACGATTTTTGAATTCTGGCAGTTACCGCCTCCCGATCGTCGGGGTGTAGCCGCTCCAGCACAATCTGGGCATCCCGGCACACCTGGTCGGGGGTGACTTCGTAGATCTGGCGGATGGCTTCGCTGGTATAGGGAAAGCAGCAGTGGCCATCCGGGTAAAGCCGGTACTGGTAAACCACACCGGGCACCTGTTGGGAGATTTTTTGCAGCATCTCGTCGCGATCGCGCAGGTGCTGTTCCAAAAGATAGCGCTCAGTGATGTCGACATGGGTGCCCACCATGCGCAGGGGGGTGCCGTCAGCCCCCCAGGCAACTACCTTGCCCCGATCCAGCACCCATTTCCAGGTGCCGTCTTTGGTTAAAACCCGATGCTCATTCTGATAAATGGACGTTTGCCCGGTGAAGTGTTTTTGCAAATCAGCATAGACGGCCTGCCGATCGTCGGGATGCACCCGGCTATCCCACTCACTGAGGTGGTTGCCAATCTCGTGGTCTTCGTAGCCCAGCATGGCCTTCCACCGCTCGGAGAAGAACACTTCATTGGTTTCATTGTTCCAATCCCAGACGCCGTCTTCTGCCCCTTCGAGGGCCGTCTGCCAGCGAACGGCCTGCCGCTGGGTCTGTTTCAGATGCTCCTGTACCTTCAAGTGGTGCAGGGCAACACCCATCTGGGCGGCCAGTTGTTTAATGGCCTGGATGTGAATGGGCTGCCAGTGGCGGGGGGCACTGCACTGGTGCACGATCAGCAGGCCCCAGAGGAGAGGTGCGTCACAAACGGGCGATCGCTGGGACGGGTTAATCACAATGGGAGCCACCAGATTGGCCTTGACCTGAATTTGGGTCAGCAGCTCAAGGTGGCAGGCATCCAGAGCACTCTGGGATACGTCATCGACATGGCTCACCCGCCCCCGGAGGTAAGGCTCGAACCACTGGTTACTGAGGCAGGGATCGCAAATCAACTGCCCCATAATGGGCAGCCAGCCGCCATCCACCGCCTCAGCAATTACCACTCCATCGCCATCGGGTAAAAGCTGGTAGACCACGGCGCGATCGCCCCCAAACACCTCCCTGGTTTCCTGCACCCCATAGCTGAGCAGCTCATCCAGATCGGCAAACTGATGGAGCTGGAGGGCGATCGCGCCCAGCCGTTCTAATATCTGGTCAAGCGCGATCGACTCGGTGGTGGGCGATAGCAGCATTTTGAAGAAATATTTAAGAAATGTTAATCACAGATAGACAATTATATTTCTAGCACTCGTAGAGAAAATCACCAGGGAGATTTCCTGGAAAAAATTACTTTCGGTTAAACGATTGGTAGGGGCAAATGTTGCCCCTACGTCGTCTGGTAGGGGCATTTTCCGAAATCTCCTAAATTCATTCGGAAAGCAAATTTATTTTTGAGCATCTATCCTGAGTATGATTTTCCGATCATTAAAGATATTCGAAGCGCCCGGTCGCTATAAAAGTTACTTATCGTAATCCTTGTTCATCCCAATACGCCGCCCTGATGCCTCATATAGCCCTACGAGCTAAGGTTTGAGTGTGGAACCCCCGCGTCGCGGGGGTTCCACACCTCTGGAGCGTCCTAACACGAAACCGTAGCGCTATATTTCTACCTACCAAGCCGCAGCAAAACCGATCGTGGGTCGAGCGCCCATAATTAAAACGGCCCTCTAGCACTCTTTCCCATGTCCACCCCCCACTTACCCATCTACCCATCCCCCCATCCCCCCACCTCCCTCACTACCCTTCTCCACGCCCACCAGATCCACAAAACCTTCACCCTCCATAACCAGGGCGGCGTTCGTCTACCAGTTCTCGAAGGCACCTCCCTCACCCTGCTGGCGGGGGAATGCGTGGCGCTAACGGGGGTTTCGGGGTCGGGAAAATCTACCTTTATGCGATCGCTCTACGGCAACTACCGCATCGATCACGGCTCCATCTGGGTGAAACATGGGGGCGAATGGGTCGATTTGCCCCAGGCACTCCCCCACCAGTTGCTGGACATCCGGCGCACGACTCTGGGCTATGTGAGTCAGTTTCTCCGCGTCATTCCTCGCGTACCGGCCCTGGAGGTGGCCGCCGAACCGCTCATGGAGTTGGGCATTGAGCCAGAGGTGGCCTATGATCGGGTGCGATCGCTGTTTCGCGCCCTCAACCTGCCGCCGCGACTGTGGCATCTTTCGCCCACCACCTTCTCAGGGGGCGAAAAGCAGCGGGTGAACATTGCCCGCGCCTTCTCCATTAGTTATCCCATTTTGCTGCTAGACGAACCCACCTCCGCCCTGGATGCCGCCAACCGTGAGGTAGTCGTGCAGCTCATCCTGGAGCGCAAGGCCCAGGGCTGCGCCATGGTGGGAATTTTTCACGACGAAGAAGTGCGCGATCGCGTCTGCGACCGGGAACTACGCTTTTAGTCGCGGTTCCGTCAACAACGGTTGAACTATCCGCAGATGACGCAGATGACGCAGATAGAACATCGGGAGGCCCGTTATTCATCCGTAAAATCTGCAAAATCTGCGAAATCTGCGGACAAACTTTAAAGAATCAACTGCTAGTGCCGCCAATCACCTGAATTAACCGCCCCACGAGAAAGCCCAATAGGGCGTAGACGACAATCGCCACCAGCAAGTTCACGTCAAAAATGTTGCGATCGCCCGCAAAGGTCGGGCTGATAAACAGGGTGGAGAAGGGGGCAGCAAACGGCTCAGACATGCCATAGATCACCCTGGCAAAGGTGTTTTCCACGTTTGCCCCCGTCAGCCGCAGGATAAACCGCAGCAGCAGCAGCACCTCCAGCGCCCCCACCAGGTAATAGACACCGCTGGTGAGCCGCGCCACGATCAGGTTGCGCCGCTCTAGCTCCATGCGCCGCTGT
>JAYKGU010000307.1:0-25468 GCA_035285585.1 Synechococcales cyanobacterium | reverse complement strand
GGCGCGCCACTCTCCCAGTAATTGCAGGTAGCCTATTGCCGACTGGTCACCCAGCTACTTTTCTGTGTACGGGTAGGACATCTGTCTTGCGCGAACGAGGCTCTTTTATAGTGTGTGGCTCTCGTAGAACCATTGTACCAGAAAAATTGGCAGCTTCGCGGGTTCAATACCCGCGAAGCTGCCCGCTATCCTGCCCCGACTTGCTTCGCTGAAGTCGGGGATAGCCGCGTCCTGTTCTAGTGGGCATTTGGCAGGGAAATTGCCCGCTAGTTTAATGTTTTGGTCTGGCAGCGAAGAAGACGCTTGGTTTGCCTGAGGAAGCGCTATGCTTATATTGTCGAAGCGTTGGCGATCGCATGATCCACTCGTCTGATTTGCAACCTGATTCGTTAATTGTTGGCTGCTGGCAGCTCGATGATCGAAGCTGGCGATCGCACTCAGAAGCCGATCTGGAGCGGGCAGTCGATACCTACCTGGCGCTGGGGGTCACCTGCTTTGACACCGCCGATATCTATGGCCGCAGCGAACAGCTCCTGGGAAGGCTCCTGAAAGGACGCGACTGTCAAGTCTTTACCAAGGCCGTCTATTTTGGCAGCGCCCCCACACCGCTGCAGATTCGCAACAAGGTCGAAACCTCTCTCCGCAACCTGCGACGCGACCACCTGGACGGGCTGCAAGTTCACTGGCATAACCCCCAGCTCGATTTCGCCCCCACCCTGGCGGTGTTTGCCGACCTGGTCGAGCAGGGCAAGATTCGCAACCTGGGCGTCACTAATTTCAATACGCCCATGCTAGAAAAGGCCGTAAACCACGCCCCCATCCGGTTTCACCAGGTGCAGTACAGCCTGATCGACCGGCGCGTCGAAAACCTGATGCAGGCGTTTTGCCTCAATCACAACATTGGCCTGCTGGCCTACGGGCCGCTGGCGGGTGGGTTTCTGTCCAGTCGCTTCCGCTGCCTCGCCCACCCCAAAACCGAGCCTGACCACGCCCGCTCGTTCTACTACAGCAGCATGATTCGTACCCACGGCGGCTGGAATCTGGTGCAGGATCTGCTGGAAACCCTGGCCAAGGTGGCCGAAAAGCATCAAAAAACCATCGCCCAGGTGGCCCTCAACTGGGTGAAGCACCAGCCGGGGGTAGTCGCCGTAATTTCTGGGCTGACGCTGAACCGCGAGCAAATTATGCACAACGTAGACGCCCTCAAGTGGGATCTGGGAGAGGCTGACCTGGAGCTGCTGTCAGCCCGGTCGGCGGCCCTGTTTGAGCAACCCGGAGACATCTATTCCTACGAACGGGGCTAACGCCAATTTTTGCAACATTTGAAATAACCGCCCCCAGCCGTTTTCCAGAGAAATTAGCATTGAAGTGCGATCGCCCCCAAAACGGTTTATCCTGTAAGAGGCAATCTTTACGGAATGTAACATTCCCCCGCTATGAGATGCATTATTAATCGGCGTGCCCAGTTTTCCGCCAGCCACCGCTACTGGCTTCCCGAGCTGAGTCACGCAGAAAACGCTGAGCGGTTTGGCCTCTGTGCCCGTGCCCCCGGCCATGGCCACAACTACGTTCTCTATGTCTCCATGGCTGGCGAGCTGGACGAATACGGCATGGTGCTCAACCTGTCCGACGTTAAGCACGTCATTAAGCGGGAGGTCACCAGCCAGCTTGACTTCTCATACTTAAATGACACCTGGGACGAGTTTCGAGAAACGCTGCCCACCACCGAAAATCTGGCGCGGGTGATCTGGCAGCGGCTCGCTCCCCACCTGCCCCTGGTGCGCATCCAGCTTTTCGAACATCCAGAACTCTGGGCCGACTACCTAGGTAATCACATGGAAGCCTATCTCACAATCAGCACCCACTTTAGCGCCGCCCACCGGCTGGCGCTGCCCCACCTCAGCCTCGACGAAAATTTTGAAATCTACGGCAAGTGCGCCCGCGTCAATGGCCACGGGCACAACTACCACCTGGAGGTCACCATCCGGGGCGAGATGGATGAGCGCACGGGCATGATTGCCGATCTGGGGGCGTTCCAGGCCGCCGTTGAAGACTATGTCGTTGAGCCGTTTGACCACACCTTCCTCAACAAAGACATTCCCCACTTCGCGTCGGTGGTGCCCACCGCCGAAAACATCGCCCTCCACATCCGCGACCTGCTGGAAGATCCTATCCGCCAGATTGGCGCGACCCTTTACAAAGTCAAGCTGATTGAAAGCCCCAATAATTCCTGTGAGGTCTATGGCCTGGCGGTGGCGACGGCATCTGGGGCGATCGCCCAGGAACCCGCCCTCGTTGCCCTCTAGTTCGACTCACCCTTGCATCTAAGTAGGTCAGCACAATTAAATTCATGTTAGAAAACCGGGAGAGCGCCCCGGTTTTCTAACCTTCGTTTTTCAACGCAGTTCTACTTAATCGAACTAACCGAGCTAATCAGCCGGACTGACCAACCCAACTCATTCATCAAATAAGTGCTCAAGCGCAATTAATTGCATCTTATGGGGGTGTGCACCTCCGGCTGAGGCGTTCGCCCCCAAGAAAATAATTTTATTTAACTACTGAGTCCCAACAGGAGTGAAACCCATGTCTCCACAGATGATGGGGTTAATTGTGGGAGGTCTGCTCCCTGCCCTGCTATACGGTGTGGCAGGGGTTTTTGCTAAAATTAGCACCAACGCTGGTATGCCCGTCGGCAGCCATTTGATTTGCATCGGCTTAGCGGTGAGTGGGGCGGGGATCGCCCTGAACCACCTGCTACCCGGCAGCTCCCCCTCTTCCACGGCGGTGCTTTCGTCTGGAACCATGGGGCTGCTTTGGGGATTGGGCACTGGCCTGGTCGCTTTGGGCCTGCTGAAATATCAGGCTCCCCTGGCAAAGCTGGTTCCCCTCTATAATATGAATACATTGGTTACGGTATTGATCGCGCTGTTCGTCTTCGTCGAGTGGCGCGACGTCAACCTCGTCCGTCTGATGGCGGGGGCTGTGCTAGTCATTATTGGCGGCGTTTTAGTTTCCAGCTCCTAATTCCATTTCCCAATGGCGTTTTCCCCAGGTTTGCGCATAAATAAGGAAAAGGTTAGGTATTGCCTCGGAACTCGCTGGCGATGCTAATGTAGGTACAGTTAAATTTTCGGTAGAGCGAGCTTGTCCAATTTCATCCGCAGGCACATCTCCGATTTAACTCACTACACGTTTAAGGCCATGGAGGTGCCCTGTGTCTATTTATATCGGCAACTTGTCCTACGATGTTACGCAAGAAGACCTGATGGAGGTATTTGCCGAGTACGGCAGCGTCAGCCGTGTTAGCCTGCCGACTGACCGGGAGACGGGTAAGCCACGCGGTTTTGCCTTTGTTGAAATGGAGGATGAAGCGCAAGAAGCCGCAGCCATCGAAGATCTAGATGGCGCTGAGTGGATGGGGCGCGACCTGAAGGTCAACAAAGCAAAGCCCCGCGAGCCACGCAGCGGTGGTGGCGGTGGCGGTGGTGGTCGCGGTGGCGATCGCCGAAGATATTGATATCTTGATTGGGTTCATTTCGATTCAGCAAATAACTTGTTACAGCTCTTAGGGTTCTGGGGCAGGCAAGGAGTCTGCCCCTGTTTTTTGATGCGTTAAAGGAGAACAGCATGGCTCAAGTCATTCTTGGGGAAAATGAAGGGATCGAATCAGCACTGCGGCGATTTAAGCGGAAAGTCTCCCAGGCTGGAATCTTCCCAGACATGAAAAAAAATCGCTTCTTCGAAACTCCCCTGGAGAAGACGAAGCGCAAAGAAATTGCCAAGCGTCGCCAGCGGAAACGCGGTCGGCAATAGTCTGACCACTTCTGGTCAATTAAATTCACTGAATGGGGTCATAGGAACATGGGCGCGGTCAGCTAGCGCGACGGATCGTGAACCTGTAAGCTTTAAGGTCAAACCAATTGAATGATTGTCGCGAGGAAATTGGCCCATGACCTATGTCACCTATGCGGATTTATGGAAACCCGCCGAGCAAAGCCGTACCTGGCTTTATAATCTGGCATTAATTCTGGGTGGGTCGCTCATCATCGGACTGTGCGCTCAAGTCTCGATCCCCCTTCCCTTCAGCCCCGTACCCATCACCGCCCAAACCTTCGCCGTACTGCTGGCCGGGATTCTCTTAGGTCACCGTCGAGGGATGCTCTGTGTCGCCACCTACCTGGCTGAAGGGCTGGCCGGTTTACCCGTCTTTTCCAATGGTGGAGCAGGAATCGCCCATCTCCTGGGGCCAACGGGCGGCTATCTGGTGGGCTACCTGGGGGCAGCAACACTGGTAGGCTGGCTGGCCGAACAGGGATGGGACCGGAAATTTTCTACAACCTTTCTGGCCATGCTGCTGGGAAATGTGGTTCTCTACATCAGCGGGTTGGCCTGGTTGGCGGTGTTTACCGGCGTTGAGCAGGCATTGCCCCTGGGACTGTATCCGTTCATTCCGGGCGACTTGTTCAAAATTGCGATCGCCACCGCCACGGTGCCCCTGGGCTGGAAGTTTCTGGTGCCCAGCGATCGCCGCTAAGACTTTTCATGGTTACCATCGCGCTCGCGCTGGTTTCTGAGCTGCAAAAGTTCACCGGGCGAGGCCAGCAGCTTGACGCGCACCGCTAGAATTTCCGAGGCGGGGTTCAGTATAAATATCCAGCCCACATTCACGCCAAAGAAAGGCGTTTGCACCAGCCCGGTAACCTGCACCTGCCGCTGGCCATCCAGCTGAGGATCGCAGGTGCCCTCCCTGGGTAAGAGGGTCATGGTCAGCGCTTCCGCCTCCAGGTACTGGGCGATCGCCTCTGGCCCAATAATCGGTTCCTCGAACGGAGCCAGCAGCGCCCCGTCGCTGGCAAACAGGGCCGCCGTTTCCCCATAGGACTTGGCGTTCATTGTCCCAAAGTAGCGGGCGATCGCGGGTTCCTCAATTCCCTGGATCACCAGATCCTCAGAGACTGTGGTGGCGGCGGTTTGCTCGGGTGCAACCATGGGCTTTGTCCCTCCAACTTTTTTCCAATCCCGGTCGGGGATCTTGGGGCGATCGCCCCGGACAGCATACTGCCATACCCCGCACTTGCTCACTACCATAGGCAATGGGTGACCCCGTGGACATCGTTCCCGCGAGGGACACCGGCCAGCCACCAGTAGAGCAAGCCCATTCAGCCATGACCGACCCTTCCCCAGCCCCTACCTCCCACCCCCCGGATGCCAACGCCATCAAGCAAAAAGCGCTGGAGCTAGGGGTGCATAAGGTGGGGATCGTCGCAGTGGATGGGGAGGGGCGATCGCCCGCCGAGCAACAGGCGGTGGCAGCTCTGGATGCCTGGCTGGCCCTGGGCTATGAGGCGGATATGGCCTGGATGGACGCACCCAAGCGCCGCAATATTCGAGAAATCCTGCCGGGTGTCCGGTCGGTTATTTGCATTGCGCTCAATTACTACACGCCCCACCAGCGACCCCAGGGCACTCAGTACGCCAAAATCTCCCGCTATGGTTGGGGGCGAGATTACCATCGAGTCTTGACGAAAAAACTCAAGGCGCTGACGGCATGGCTCCACGACCAGTATTCCGGGCTGGAGGCCCGCTTCTATGCCGATACTGGCCCCGTGCAGGATAAGGTCTGGGCACAGCAGGCTGGACTGGGCTGGATTGCTAAAAACGGCAATCTCATCACCCGCGAGTACGGCTCCTGGGTCTTCCTGGGGGAAATTCTCACCAACCTGCCCCTTACCTCCGACCGACCGCATACAGAACACTGTGGCACCTGCACCCGCTGCCTGGAAGCCTGCCCGACCCAGGCGATCGCCTCACCTTTTGTGGTAGATGCCAATCGCTGTATCGCCTACCACACAATTGAAAACCGGGCGGAGAAACTGCCGGAGGCGATCGCCTCCCACATGGAGGGCTGGGTAGCAGGCTGCGACATTTGCCAGGACGTGTGCCCCTGGAACCAGCGCTTTGCCCAGGAAACCGACATTCAAGACTTTCAGCCCTACCCCTGGAACGTTGCTCCCACCCTCGAAACCCTGGCCACCCTCTCAGATGCAGACTACGACCACCGATTTCGTAGCTCTGCCCTCCGCCGCATCAAACCCAACCAGCTCCGCCGCAATGCCCAGGCAAACCTGCCTGAATATTGGCTGAAAGACTAATAGATGGTCTAAGCTAGCGGAAGCGATGTTGATAATAAAACCGTGCACAGGCATATTTCGATCGTTTCACTGGTGGTTCTCGCCGGTTTATTCAGTCCGGTTCCTCCCGTTCAGGGGCAGGCGCTCGTTCCCCATGTCCTCCAACTTGACCCAGAGCAGCTTGAGCAACGGGGGTTGCTGTTGGCGCAGGAAGCGGCTCAGTTGGCCCAGTTTCAGCAGTACGAGCTGGCCCTCTCCAGGGCACAACTGGCCTCTCAACTGGCCCCCAGTACGCCGCAGGTCTGGTTGCTGCTGGGGCGGCTTCAGCTTCAGATGGAAAATTTTGAGGCATCCCTCAATGCCCTGGAAACGGCTCGACAGCTCGACCCAGAGGATCCAGCGGCCTTGTTTGACCTGGGCACTGCCCACTTCCGACTGGAAGACTACGATCAGTCCATTGAGTTCATTCGCGCCGGACTAGACATTAGTCCAGCGGTGCCGGGGGCCTGGTTTGACCTGGGTAATGCCTACTACAAGCTCAACCGCTACCAGGATGCTATTGAAGCCTACGAGGAAGCGGTAGATCTGCAAGAAGATTTCTGGCCCGCCGTCAATAATATCGGGCTGGTGCTCTATGAGATGGGGGACATCGACGCCGCCGTGGAAAAATGGCAAGAGGCGGTCGAAATTACCGATAATCAAGAGCCTGAACCGCGACTGGCGATCGCCGTCGCTCTGTTTGCCCAGGGAGAGCAAGAAGAGGCGATCGCCGAGGGAGAGGCCGCCCTGCAGTTAGATGACCGATACGGGGATGTGGAGTTTTTGCGGCAAAACCTCTGGGGCGATCGCCTCCTGAGCGAAACCCAGACGTTCTTGCAGCTCCGCCCCATTCAGGAAATGCTGGTGCAGTTGGGCACTTCCCCCGACGAGTAGCTTACCGTGGGGGTGGGCCATGCCCACCCTGGCAGGAGCCGTTAGTGGCTGGGCTGGTGGCGCTTCTGGTGCCACTGCCAGGCGTGGGAAATAATCGCGGTCAGGTCTGCGTATTGGGGCTGCCAACCCAGGATGCGGCGCGCCTTTTCGCTGCTGCCCACCAGGCTGGGGGGATCACCGGGGCGGCGATCGCACTCAATTGCCTTGATGGGACGTCCCGTAACAGTGCGGGCCGTTTCGATTACCTCTTTCACCGAAAAGCCGTTGCCGTTGCCCAGGTTAAACACATCGCTGTCTCCGCCCTTGAGCAGGTACGCCAGCCCCAGCACATGGGCGTCGGCCAGGTCGGAGACGTGGATATAGTCGCGGATGCAGGTTTGGTCGGGGGTGGGGTAGTCGGTGCCGAAGATAGAAATAGATTCCCGTAGCCCCAGGGCAGCCTGTAGCACCAGGGGAATCAGGTGGGTTTCAGGATTGTGGTCCTCTCCCAGACGGCCCTGGGGATCGGCCCCGGCGGCGTTGAAGTAGCGGAAGCAAACCGATTTGAAGTCATAGGCCTGGTCAAAATCCGCCAGCATGTGCTCGACCATCAGCTTGGTCATGCCGTAGGGATTGATGGGGTGCTGGGATTGGCTCTCGTCGATGGGGACGGCATCGGGCACGCCGTAGGTGGCGCAGGTGGACGAAAAGACAAACTTTTTCACCGAAGCAGCCACCATGGCTTCCAGGAGGGTGAGGGTGCCGGTGACGTTGTTGCGATAGTATTTGGCCGGGTCTTTCACCGATTCGCCCACGTAGGCGTAGGCGGCAAAATGCATCACAGCATCAATGTTATGGGTCGCAAACACCTGATCAAGCAGGGTGCGATCGTTGGTGTCACCCACCACTAGTTCAACCTTCAGCACGTCTTCTACAATATCGCGATGCCCATAAACAAGGTTGTCTAGCACGACGACCTCATAGCCCGCCTGCTGCAGCGCCAGAACCGCATGGGAGCCAATGTAGCCCGCTCCGCCGGTCACTAAAATAGTTGTCGTTTGCTGTGTCACAGTTAAGCCCCTCTAGTTATTTATGTAAGCGTTTTGTGTAAGTAGAACTGCACTGAAAAACGAAGCTTAGAAAAGCGGGGGCGCTCCCCCGGCTTTCTAACATAAATTTAATTGTGCTGACCTACTTAAGCGTGTTTCCTGATTGTCAATGCCGCTTCTGCTTAATTCTGCCCAATCCTAACCTCGCTTAACCGGTTTTCTCAGGCTGGCGGTTGCTCAATCCACGATTTTTAGCTGCCCTGTTTGGGCGTCCTCAAAAATTTTATTAATCAGGCGGCGTTCCTGAGCCGTTTCTACCTGGTTCGACAGGATGGCCGTCATTAACTGCAGATGCTCAAAGCGGCTAATTTTTCGTGAGGTTTCGATTTGGGTGAGGAGCCGCCGAATGTTTTCCTGAGCCGTTCGCCGGGGGTCAGATTCAGCGGTAGGGCGTCTATAAAACAGCGCTAAAGGTAGACGCTTTGGACTGGGATTGCTCATAACAGACCTGTTGACGATTTTTTTCGAGACTCAGTTTCATTCTCTGGGGCAACCTTGTTGAACTGGGCAAAGCTCAGATAATTCACCAGTAAAGTCTTCATAAAGTTTAGCGATCGCCCTTTCCTGCAACGACCGCAGCCCCACGGAAGGGGCCGCTAGGATATCAGAAGGATTTCCGAGGAACCAAGGCCATGCACATCCATCGACTGCCCGCCCTGTCTGACAACTATATTTTTCTCCTTCACGATGCCTCCCGCCAGGTTGCCGCCGTCGTTGACCCAGCCGAAGCTGCACCCGTTTTGCAACGACTGGAGGCCCTGCAGGTTCCGCTGGTTGCCATTTTTAACACCCACCACCACGGGGATCACGTGGGGGGAAATGGGGATCTGCTGCGCCGCTTCCCTGATGCCGTCGTCTATGGAGGCGAGGTTGACCGGGGGCGGATTCCGGGGCAGCAAGTATTCCTCAAAGAGGGCGATCGCGTCACCTTTGGCGATCGCACCGCCGAGGTCTTTTTCGTGCCGGGGCACACCCGCGCCCACATTGCCTACTATTTCCCTCCAGCACCGGGGGCGATGGGGGATGAGGCTGTTGGGGATTTATTCTGCGGCGATACCCTGTTTGCCGGGGGGTGCGGCAGGCTGTTTGAGGGCACCCCGGCCCAGATGGTGACCTCCCTCAGCAAGCTGCGATCGCTCCCCGACACCACGCGGGTCTGGTGCGCCCACGAATACACCCTGAACAACCTGAAGTTTGCCCGCACCGTAGATAGCAACAACGCCGACCTGGCCAACCGGCTGGCAGAAGTGGAAGCCGCCCGTCGGCAGCAGCAGGCCACGGTTCCCTCCCTGCTGGGGGTCGAGAAGCTTACCAATCCATTTCTGCGGTGGGATCAGCCCGCCCTCCAGACAACCGCGCAGACGCGGGACGGGGTGGCGACCTTCGCCAAAATTCGGGAGCTGAAGGATCGGTTCTAGTGGGGGCGATCGCTAATCCGCCAAATCGGGATAGACCTCCCGCACAATGGGCTGCACCAGCCGATGGGCCTGCACGTTCAGCCCCAGGGCAAAGCCTCTGTCGGCCTTGAGGGCGTCCAGTCCCCGGTTAGCCAGCTTGATCACATAGGGGAGAGTGCTGTTGTTGAGGGCCTGGGTAGCCGTCCAGGGCACGGCACCGGGCATATTGGGCACCCCGTAGTGAACCACCCCGTTAACCTCGTAGGTCGGGTGGGAGTGAGAGGTGGGGTGCAGGGTTTCCACACAGCCCCCCTGATCTACCGCCACATCTACAATGACGGCTCCGGTGCGCATCTGCGCCACCAGATCCGCAGACACCAGGATCGGAGGCTTGCGCCCCGGCACCAGCACCGCCCCTACCACCAGATCGGCGTCGGGCACGATCGCCTCAATTTGGGGCGCACTGCTGTAGAGTAGCTCCACCCGCGACCCGAAGAGGGTTTCCAGGTAAGACAGCCGCTCTACGTTAATATCCACAATGCGCACATGGGCACCCAGGCCAACGGCGATGCGAGCGGCTTCCGTACCCACGACGCCGCCCCCCAAAATGACGACCCGCCCCGGACGCACCCCCGGCACACCCCCCAGCAAAACACCCCGCCCCCCCTGCTGACGCTCCAAAAACCGGGCACCCAACTGTACTGAAAGCCGTCCGGCAATGATGCTCATGGGAGTGAGCAGAGGCAAAATGGGGCGATCGGGGAGTTCGACGGTTTCGTAGGCGATCGCCGTGGTGCCCGACTCCATCAGCCGCTCTACCAGGGAGCGATTGGCCGCCAGGTGCAGGTAGGTAAAGACAATCTGTTCGGTCTTCAGGAATGGGTATTCGGCAGGCAGCGGCTCTTTCACCTTCACCACCAGGTCGCGATCCCAGGCGTCTTTGGCGTGGGGAACAATTTTGCTCCCTGCCTGGAGATAGGCTTCATCGGTAAAGCCTGCCCCCACACCAGCCCCCGACTCAACGAAGACTTGATGCCCCTGGTCGCTGAGCACCCGCACGCTGTCGGGACTCAGCCCCACCCGAAACTCCTGATCCTTTGTTTCCTTCGGAACCCCGATTTCCATTGACCACCTCGTTTGTACACCTTCTAGTGAACCACCCTGCCAGTTGACAAGTGGTTCGCACCTTATACAATCATGGCAGCACGATACAATAAAGTTTTGTAACTAAACTTTTCTCTGTACCTCTGGTACTTTCCTGCCATGACCAATTCCCAACCTCCCGTAACCCCAAATCTGCAAGAGCCGAAGTTTGGCTTCAACGACTACGCCGAGCGCCTCAATGGGCGGGCCGCCATGATTGGGTTTGTGATTACCCTGGCGATCGAGTACGTGACGGGACAGGGCCTGCTGTCCTGGCTGGGGCTGTTGTAAATCCCCTTGTGAATTCACGGATACGAATGGGCCTGGACGGGTTTCCCGCCTGGGCGGAATGGCATCCATACCCTATTCTGAAGGTGGGGTCTGAGGCCATGAAATTTCCAAGCGAAGCGTCTGAAGGTTCCTCCGAGGCCGCGACCCCCCGGTATGCGATTTGCCCGCTTTAACAACGCCTGTAGGTAAAATGCGCCAGTTCTTAAAATCGGCCTACCGTAGAGAGCCACTGTCGAGCTTTATTTTGACGGTGGGCATTGTAGATGCGGTAATTGGCGGTGTCGATTTGCAGACATCGCTGTTTTTGCTGGGAGTAGGTCTGATGGGGGTGGCGATCGCCCTCCGCTGGTGGAAGCTGCGCCACCGCCCCGACGTGGTTCTGCCCAATCGGCCAACGATGCGCTACCTGCCAGAACACTCGTCCCGGCCCCACCTGCCGCCCCTCAACTCCCCCCGTCAGCACCCCCGTGATTAAGCGGCGTTGCCTGGTACAATGCTGCTGTGAAGTCTACCCCCGACATTGATTAGGTTTGCTGAAGATTGGTACTGTTGCCGCTGAGAGTGGGCTGCCGGTCAAAACAGTCCGCTACTACGAAGAGATCGGCCTCCTCTCGCCGACGGTCGAGCGCTCTGAGTCAGGATATCGCCTGTTTGAGCCATCGGTGCTGGAACGTCTGGCATTCATCCGGCGAGCCCAATCCCTGGGGCTGAGCCTCAACGAAATTGGCCAGATTCTCACTGTCCACGACCAGGGAAACCTGCCATGTGGCGAAGTCAAGCACCGCCTGGAAGCCAAGCTGGACGCGATTACCGCTCAGATTGAAGCACTAGAAACCTTGCGAGACGAACTGCGGGGTATTTTATCTGGTTGGCAAGAGCAGCCCCCCCCCGAGCGCATCGCCAAAACCATTTGTCCCAATATTCAAACCGAAAGCCAAACCGAAAGCCAAACCGAAAGCCACGCCAACAGCCACACCAAGATTTCCGACCAGACCTACGAACAGTGGGGAAATCTTCGGGTATAGTAGGCAGTTAATTGCGCTTGGTTGGCCAGGTTGAGTATGGAATACGTCCGGGTTGGCTTGGGATTTTTGGGGGGGTTGGCGATCGCCAGCCTGTCCATCGGGGCGATCGCCCCATCTCCCGCCGCTGCTGGAGAAAACGTCCAGCCGTCTGTTGAGTTTGGCGGAGATTTGCCCTTCTCCCAGGGTGGTCCAGCCGATTCGGCGGACACAAATCCTCCCCTCCCCAGCTGGCCTGCGGCGGACACCTCCGAAGTGCTGCCCTATCCCGACTCCGACCCCCCCGCCGCCGCCGCAACTGAAGATTTGCCCATCCTGCCCTACCCCAATGTCCCGCAGGCGTCAGGCACAGAGCTGCCCATCCTGCCCTACCCCGAGGAGCCGGAACGGGTCACGGATCCAAGCGCCCTTCCCGAACTGGAGGGGGTGGAGGCGATCGCCGTTACGGAGGTCACCATCGTGGGAGCCGCTGCCGACCTGGAGCAGCTCATTCGCGAGGTCATTCAAGTCCAGCCAGGGGAGACGGTCACCCAATCACAGCTCCAGAGCGATGTGGCCACCATTTTGGGAACCGGGTTCTTTACAAATGCGACGGTGCGGCTGACGCCAGGGCTGGATGGGGTGGCCGTAACCTATCGGGTAGAGCCAATGGTGGTGCGATCGCTCCAGCTCGCCGGGGCACAGGTGCTCACCCCAGACGTGGCTACCGAAATTTTTGCCCCCCAAATCGATCGCCCCGTCAGTCCACAACTACTGGAGCAGCGGGCCACCCAGATTGACGAGTGGTACCTGGATCAGGGCTACGTGCTGTCCCAGGTGGTGGGGCTGCTGCCCGACCCCTCGGGTGTGGTGACCATTGAAGTGGTAGAGCCGGTGGTGGGCGACATTACCTTTCGCTTCCTGGATGAAACTGGCAGCGGCATCGACGAAGACGGCGAAGTGGTGGCGGGGCGCACGCGGGAAGACTTTATCCTGCGGGAGCTGGAGCTGCAGCCCGGAGATGTGTTTAACCAGCAAACCGCTACGGAAGACCTGCAGGAGCTGATTAGCCTGGGGCTGTTTGAGGACGCCGCCATTGAGCTGAGCGTGGACGAACAGGATGCGCCTCCCACCGTTGATTTGACCTATAGCCTGCAGGAAAGATTGGCGCGATCGTTCCAGGTCAGCGGCGGCGTCAGTACGGAACTGGGCCTCTTCGGAGCCGTCAACTATAGTGATCAGAACTTTCGTGGCATTGGGGAACAGCTCCGCTTTGGCACCCAGGTGGGCAGCCGGGGGTTAAATTTCAACACCGGATTTACCAGCCCCTACCGGGAGAGCAGTCCCAATCGCCTGGGCTACAGCATCAACGCCTTTCGCGGCAGCACCCTGTCCCGCACCTTTAGCGATGAAGTGCCCCTCGACAATGGGGATGATGCCCGTGAGCGGCGGCTGGGGGGAGGCGTCTCCGTCATGCGGCCCCTGGGGGAATGGGACGCCGAACTGGGGCTGAACTATGCCCGTACCAGCATCCGCGACTCCGATGGCGATTTGACGAACAATGACGCTGAGGGCAACCAGCTCACCATCAGCGATTCGGGCATTGACGATCTGGTCACCGTGGGATTTGACATCACCCAGGATCGGCGGCTCAACCCCCTCAACCCCAGCGACGGTTCGATTTTGACCCTCGGCACCGAGCAGTCCCTTCCCATCGGGAATGGCAGCATCTTTATGAATCGCCTGCGGGCCAACTATGCCCAGTACGTCCCCGTAGGGCTGTTAGGATCCGGGCGAATCAGCAACCCGGAGGTCTTCGCCTTCAACCTCCAGGGGGGGGCGGTGCTGGGGGAACTGCCGCCCTACGAAGCCTTTGACCTGGGGGGCACCAACTCCATCCGGGGTTACCGGGAGGGGGAAGTGGGCAGTGGGCGCACCTACATCCTGGCCTCGGCGGAATACCGCTTCCCCATCTTTGGCGGCGTCGGGGGCGTACTGTTCACCGACTTTGGCTCCGACCTGGGGTCGGGCAACAGTGTGCAGGGGGATCCAGCCGGAGAACGGGATAAGCCCGGTACCGGATTCGGCTATGGCCTGGGGGTGCGCATCGGGTCGCCCATTGGCCTGATTCGGGCAGATTTTGGCTTTAATAACAATGGCGACAGTCGCTTTCACTTTGGCTTTGGCCAGCGGTTTTAACTCCACCAACGACCTATGAAGCACTTTTTTAAGAAAAATCGCCCTGGAGCAAATCCCTCCAAATTAGGGACGGCTGCATCCAGTATCCCCGCTGAGGACGTGGAAAAGGTGCTGCGGCTGGCGGCCCAGTTTTCGGTTCGGGGAGACGCGACGCCGGTTCCCGTCACCGATCTGCTGAGCGCAGCGGCGGATGCCCGCATTCCGCCAGAGTGTGTGGAGCGGGCGATCGCCCAAGTCTCCCACACCCAGATTCGACACCAAAGGCTTCGACAGGTCATCAAGCGATCGGGGCAGGTTCTTTTGGTAGCGGGGGTGGCGATCGCCACCGCCCTGATCACCCACCGCTGGCTGGAGCAAACCCCTCACTGGGCAGATGCCCCCATCGGCGCACCCACCGACTCTCCCACCGGCGCTGCCGCCACCGTGCGCACCCTCGACGCCCGCAGCGGCTGGCAGATCTTTGAGTTTGACACGCCCGTTCGCAAAATTACCGGCATCGTTGGAGAGGGAAGCCCTGGTCATGGCCATCACTCGCAGGTTGGCCCAGGGGGGCATCAGGGCCGTGAGGTCTGGAGGCCAAAGCCCTGGAACCCCCATGAACAGGACGCCAAGCTGCCCGCGGATACGCTACTGATTGAGCTGGCGGACAAAACCGCTTACCCGGTGAATGGGCCGATGGAGTTTTCGGTACCCGTTCAGCGGGTGCGGATGCGGGTTGAGGCTAAAAGCGGTTTCTCCATCGCTAATGACGGCAGCTTCAAGGTCTACTTCGAGTAAAGCCATCACCGATGTTCAGGATCCGGATTTCACAGGCTGGTTTTTCAGTCCCTCCCGCCCGTACTGGAGATCCTTGAGCGTACCTTCTGGCTCCTGGCGCAGCTCATCGGGAACCTTGCTGCCCACCGGGCCTTTGGCGACGGTCACGCCGCCATCCGCCAGCCAGAGTGCGCCCGTAACATAGCTGGCTTCATCCGAGGCGATGAAGGCATAAACGTTGGCCATCTCCTCAGCCGTTCCTCGTCGTCCCATGGGGGCGGCCTGGACTAGCGTTTTCTCCATCTGCTCGTCCATTGGCCCAGTTTCCTTATGGGTCCAGGCGGTGTCGATCGCCCCCGGGCAGACGCAATTGGCCCGCACCCCATACTTCGCCTGCTCAACAGCCACGCCCTTCATAAAAGCGTGCATCCAGCCCTTGGTACCGCCATAGGTGGTGTTTTGCGCCAGTCCATTGAATCCCGCTTCCGACCCAGCGGAAACAACGTTGCCATGGGTAGCCTGGAGGTGGGGCAGGGCGTACTTGGTCATCAAAAACGCCGAGCGCAGGTTCATCCGCAGCGTGCGGTCGAATGTATCAATGGGATAGTCCTGGGTCTCGGTGGCCGTGAGAAACACTCCGGCATTGTTAATCAGAATGTCCAGCTTACCAAAGGTATCAATTGCCGTTTGGACACAGGCTTTGGCCTCCTCCTCCTGGGAGACATCCCCCAGATAGGCGATCGCCTCGGCTCCGTGCTGCTTCATCATAGCCACCACGTTTTCGGCGGGATCATCGGGCAGTCCATTGACGACCACCCTGGCCCCTTCTTTGGCGAACTTATGGGCGATCGCTTCGCCAATGCCCGTTGCGCCTCCGGTGATGATGGCGACTTTGTTTTCGAGTCTTCGCATGTGCTCCAGTCTCCCAAACGAGATGAATTGCAGGATAGGGGGAAAGCCCCCACCTCCAGGGTTTCGGGAAACGGGGGATTCAGCCTCTATTGTTTGGGAGATGTTCAGAAGATGTTTGGGTGCAGGGGTATCTATTTAAGCCGAGAAATCCTGGTTGGATAGGGAGCCAGAATCCAGGAGTCAGAATTCAGAAGGGAGCTGACTTCTGGCTCCTGACTCCTGAATTCTATTCTTGGCAAAGCTTCCCGCCTTAAGTTGATACCCTGGGACTTACCGACCTCTGTTCCTACTGGGGGCGATCGCCGGGTAACTGGGGCAAGTCTGGCAGGAGGCGATCGCACACAAACAGGGTTCCAGCGGTGACGCAAATGGGAATGGCCAGCAGGTTGATGAAAGGAATGCTCACCAATCCCAGGCAAATCAGCCCAAAGCTAGCGCTGGCGGGCAGGGCACGCCATACCATCCCCAACTTTTGCCGAAACTTGAGCCGCCGCCGCTCCATCATTCCATCAAAGAAATCCATGCAGGATAGGGTAGCCGCCACCGTGATGCCGCCAATGGTGCCCACCAGGGTGCCTGGCCCAATGACAAAGCTCAGCAGCAGTAGGGGAATGCCGATCCCCAAACTGATGACCAGCTTTTTGAGTTCGTAGGCGATCGCCCGCCAGATATCCTGCACCAGCCCCACTTCAACGGTGACCACCTGCCCGGTGCGCCCCCGCTCAATTTCCTCCGAAAGCTTGCCGTACCAGGGCGACCCCAGCAGCACACCAAATTGCAGAAAGATAAAGCCCGTAATCAGCAGCAGCACCAGGGTCAACACCAGCCGCACCAGCCACAGAAATCCAGCCGCAAACCAGGTGGGTACCTGGTCAATCCAGTCCGGAAAGCGGAGGTTAACGCGGGGTAGCCGGGAAAACCAATCGGCAAGCTGGGCTGACCAGCGGGAAAACCAGTCGGGTGTAGTGAAATGCCACTGGGGCAGGTGCCACTGGGGCCAATTGATCTGCCAGTGGGGCAGGTGCCACTGGGGCCAGCTAATTTGCCACTGGGGCCAGGATAGCGCTTCGGTGGACAATGACGGTAACGCCACCTGGGGCGGATGGGCCACAAGCGTCTCCACATCAGCCACGAGCCAGTCGAGCAGACGAAATCCCAGGGTCAGCAGCCCCGCATAGAGGGTAATACCCAGGATGAGGTTGATGGCGATGGGAATCAGCACATAGGAACGATAGCGGGGCTGCTTGACAAATAGCCAGAGGGCACGAAACGGGTAGGTGGCCCCCGTGAGCAGGCTGCCAGGGCCGCGACGGACGGGGCGTAGGATGGGAGTATTTTTTTCGGGCAATTGGGGTGGCTCAGGCGTCATGGAAGGCGTCTCTGTGGAGTGAATAAATAAGTAGGTCAGTACAATTAAATTCATGTTAGAAAACCGAGGGAGCGCCCCGGTTTTCTAACCTTCGTTTTTCAATGCAGTTCTACTTAGCCTATAATTGTTCGACCTGTAGGATTGTGGAATTCCCTCCCCCAGGAATTTCACCTTATCAAATCCACAATCCCGAAGAACTTCACATTAGATTCGCGTCCCTGAGCATTAACCTATGGCTACCTTGCTGGTCAAACACATTCATACCCTGGTGACCATGGATGCCCAGCGGCGGGAAATTCGGGATGGGGCCTTGCTGGTGCAGGACAACGTCATTGAGCAGGTGGGCACGACGTCTGAACTGCCATCAACGGCAGATGAGGTGCTGGATTTGGGCGATCGCCACATCGTTCTTCCTGGCCTGGTGAACACCCACCACCACTTCTACCAAACCCTCACCCGTGCCCTGGCCCAGGACGGTACCCTGTTCGACTGGCTCACGACCCTTTACCCCATCTGGGCTAACCTTACCCCGGAGGCGATTCAGGTCAGTGCCCAGATGGCCGCCGCCGAGTTGATGCTGTCCGGCTGCACCACCGCCAGCGATCACCTCTACGTGTTTCCTAACGGCTGTACGTTGGATGACGAAATCCAGGCGATTCAGGCCATTGGCCTGCGGTTTCACGCCAGTCGGGGCAGCATGAGCGTGGGAGAAAGTCAGGGCGGCCTGCCCCCCGACTCGCTGGTAGAGCCAGAAGCCGCCATCCTCAAAGACTCCCAGCGGCTCATTGAGCAATACCACGACAACCGCCCCTATGCCATGCTGCGGCTTACCCTGGCCCCTTGCTCGCCCTTTTCCGTATCGCCAGATTTGATGCGGGAGTCGGCGGCCCTGGCGCGGGCCTACCCAGGGGTGCGGCTGCACACCCACCTGGCGGAAAACCGCTCGGACGTGGACTACAGCCTCGCCACTTTTGGAATGCGACCGGGGGACTACGCAGAGTCCGTGGGCTGGCTAGGAGAGGACGTGTGGCACGCCCACTGTGTGCAGTTGAGCGATGGGGCGATCGCCAAATTTGGCCAAACGGGGACGGGGGTGGCCCACTGCCCCTGTAGCAACATGCGCCTGGCCAGCGGCATCGCCCCCATTCGCAAAATGCTCAACCATCGCGTTCCGGTGGGGCTGGGGGTAGATGGGTCGGCCTCCAATGACGCAGGTAGCCTGTTCCAGGAAGCCCGCACCGCTTTCCTGCTGGCACGGGTGCGGGACTGCGATGCCTCCCAGATGACGGCCCGGCAAATGCTGGAGGTGGCCACTTTGGGAGGGGCGAGGGTACTGGGGCGAGACGACATTGGCGCACTGGCCCCTGGCATGGCGGCAGACTTTGTCGCGGTGAACTGCGATCGCCCCCAGTTTGCCGGAGCGCTCCACGACCCGGTGGCGGCGCTGATTTTGTGCCAGGTGCATCAGGTAGACTATAGTTTCATCAACGGCAAAAAAGTGGTCGATCGGGGGCACCTGACGACCGTGGATTTGCCCCTGCTGATCGAGAAGACCCACCGAATTGCCCGTCAGTTGGCGGCCCCATGAACACCCATTCCCACTTTTTGATGACTGCTGTCCTGGATCGGGCCTGTTGCCGCGTTCCCATCGTTAAAAGTGCTTTTTTAATGGGATCGGTAGCCCCCGACCTGCCCCTCTGGCTGCTGTCCATTGGCGGACTGCTCTACTACCGATATTTCCTGGGATGGGAGACCGCTGCTGCCTTTCAGCGGATGTTTGACGAGCTGTTTTTTCAGAACCCACTGTGGATCGTGCCCCATAATGTCCTCCACGCCCCCCTGGTGCTGCTGGCGGGATTGGGGATCGTCTGGCGGACCCGCCGCAATATTGGGTCGCGATCGCGCTGGTGTTTCTGGTTCTTCGTGGCCTGCCTGCTCCATTCCGGAGTCGATATCCTCACCCATGTGGATGATGGGCCTTTGATTTTCTTCCCGTTTGACTGGCAAACCCGCTTTCAAAGTACCGTGAGCTACTGGGACGATCGCCACCATGCCCAACGGTTTCAAGTCTTTGAGCAAACCGCCAATCTGGTATTTCTGCTCTATTTGCTTATACCCTGTTGGTATCGCTGGTTTCGGCAGGTGGTAAGACATTAATGAAGGGGCGACTCAGACCCTTGCTGGAAAACGGCCAGCGGCAATTTGGTAACATTAAATACATTTTTGGGGATAATAGAGTTATCACGCCCAGACCCAACCCTCACTTCACCCTTCCCCTGGGCAAACGGAGATGCCATGACCCAATCCCTCTTTGCCGATGCCAGCCAGCGGCTGGACAAAGCCATCCAGTACGTCAACCTGTCCCAGGACGCGATCGCCCGCCTCAAGTACCCCAAAGCCAGCCTTGCCGTATCCATCCCCGTGCGCATGGATGATGGGTCGCTGCGGGTGTTTCAGGGCTATCGGGTGCGCTACGACGATACGCGGGGGCCGACCAAAGGGGGGGTGCGCTACCATCCCAGCGTCTCTTTGGATGAAGTCCAGTCCCTGGCCTTCTGGATGACTTTCAAGTGTGCGGCCCTGGGCCTTCCCTTTGGTGGCGGCAAAGGGGGCATCACGGTCAACCCCAAAGAACTATCCAGCGGCGAGCTGGAGCGGCTCAGCCGGGGATATGTGAATGCGATCGCCGACTTTATTGGCCCCGATGTGGACATTCTGGCTCCCGATGTCTACACCAACGCCACCATCATGGGCTGGATGATGGAGCAGTACAGCATTATTCGTCGCCAGTCCTCGCCTGCGGTGGTCACCGGCAAGCCCGTGGTGATGGGCGGCAGCCTGGGGCGCAACACCGCCACGGCCATGGGGGCCTTCTTTAGCATGACGCATATTCTCAACCAGCGGGGCCACGTACCCGCGAAAACCACCGTCGCCGTGCAGGGGTTTGGCAATGCGGGGGCAGCTCTGGCAGAACTGCTGTCAAAGGCGGGCTACAGGGTGGTTGCTGTCAGCGATTCTAAAGGTGGCATTTATGCCAAGCAAGGGCTGGACATTCCCAGTATTCGCCAGTTCAAAGAATCCAGCCGTGATTTGAAAGCAGTGTACTGCAAAGAAACCGTTTGCCACATCGTTGAGCACGACGTGATTACCAACGCCGATCTGCTCACCCTGGCGGTGGATGTGCTGGTACCAGCGGCTTTGGAAAACCAGATTACCGCAGACAATGCCGATCAAATCCAGGCGGCCTATGTCTTTGAGGTAGCAAATGGCCCGGTTACCCCGGAAGCGGATACGATCCTCGAAGCTAAAGGCATTCAGGTCTATCCCGATATCCTCATCAATGCCGGAGGCGTCACCGTGAGCTACTTTGAGTGGGTGCAAAATAAGAGCGGCTTTTACTGGTCACTCAGCGATGTGAATCAAAAACTTCAGGACAAGATGGTTGCGGAAACGGAACAGGTGCTGGCGATCGCCCATGAATTTTCCCTACCGCCCCGCACCGCCGCCTATGTCCACGCCCTGAAGCGGCTGGGCGAAGCCTTTGATGCCAAAGGATCACGGGTGCAGTACTGATTCCCACTGATCTCCTTCATAAACCTTAATCAAAATTGCGTCCCCTGCTCAATCCGATAAAGTATATCAAAAGAGCTGAAAAATATAGGGGATGACACCATGCCCAATCCAGTTGAAGAAATCCGCCAGCTGCGGGAAAAAAAGCTGACGCCCAAGCAAATTGCCCGCAAGCTGGGGATGAAAGTTTCCGAGGTTAGCAGCATCATTCGTGCCGAGGCTGAGGCTGAGACACAGGCGCTAGAAGCATCCGGCGCACTACCCCCACTGTTTGAATGCCTGATCAATGCCTATGCGGCTGAACGCCTGCTGGGAATTCCCCGCTCGCCGAATGAAGAGGGGGAGGAGCTACCGGGAGACGATCCGTCCCAGGGGCTGGGCATTGTGTTGGTGTCCCGTCAACTACCACGGGGACGGTTGAGTACAGCGGGCTTTTTGATTGACTACTGGTGTTTGGGGGTGAAAGATGCTATCCCGCCCAGACAAACGAATGAGGTAGAATACCGGCTGTTTGTCAACGCCAACTGCGATCGCTTCAATAGCCCCATGACTACGATTACCCTGGAGCAGGCGCAATCTGTGATTTGGGGAGCGGTTGACTATGCCAAATCCCTCGGCTTCGACCCCCATTTTGACTTTAAATCGGCAAAAGAATTGCTGGGCGATCGCCCCGACCCTCTCCCAGTTGAGATCGAATTTGGCAGAGACGGCAAACCCTTTTATGTGGCCGGTCCCTACGACAACAGTGCAAAGGTATTCAAAACACTGCAATTGACTCAGGGGGAGGACTTTAATTACATCATGCCCGTCGAATAGGGGGCATTGTCTACATCAGGCTTCAACGGGCTACGGTTCTGGCTGGCAGCGGGGGCAGTAATACACCCGGCGTCCGCCGGTGCTGTCTTTGCGGATGGGCGTGCCACAGTCAAAGCAGGGCTGCCCGTCACGGTAGAACACGTAATGTCGGTATTGCTTCCAGGACTTTCCCGCCTCCTTGAGCTGCATGGCCCTTGAGAGGTCGTTGGTGATGCCGCCCGTTTCGTAGGATCGCTGGGGGAGGGCGATCGCCGCCTCCGCCAGCGCCTGAATTTCCTCACTGGCACAATCCACCGGTCGGCGTTTGGGATGTACTCCGGCTTTAAACAAAATTTCGCTACGGAGGTAGTTGCCCAAGCCCGACAGAAATTGCTGATCCAGCAGAAGCAAGGCAAGCTGCCGTCGATGAAACTGCTGGCTTTGCAAGCGGTGCCGCACGGTTTCGGCGTTCACAGATTTGCTTAACACGTCTGGGCCAATGCGGCTGAGGAAAGGATGGCTCTCCAGTTCGCCATCGGGTAGCACCTCAATGTCCGACGCGCTGTAGAGCAGGGCGGAATGTCTGGTCGTGTGCAGGGCAAGGCGTAGTTGGCGGTTTGTGTCTGGGTAGGCATGGGCCTTGCGCACCATCCATTTGCCGTAGAGCTGGTTGTGGCTGTAGATATTGAGGCCATTGCCAAAGCGAATTAGCAGAGCCTTTCCCCGTGGTTCCACAGCTACTACTGTTTGATACGTTAGCTTTGCTTCGTAGGGTTTGAGGTGGTCAAAGGCGAAAAAGACTTCGGTGATGGGCTGGTGGGCGATCGCCCCCGCAATTCGATCCGCCGCTCGCTTAATTTCTGGGCCTTCTGGCATTGCTATCCCTGATTTGGCTATCCCTGCATCAATTTGGCTCTATTTCTACCATAGCTTGATTGAGCGGGAGGGCAAGCTGATCCGCAGATGACGCAGATTGACGCAGATAGAGAATTGCCAGGGACATCTGCGGTATCTGCGCCATCTGCGGATGTATCAGACGCGGCTCATTGGGGAATCACTTAAGCTGCGTGCTGGCGATACCAGGCAATGGTGTTTTCTAACCCCTGACGGAAGTCCACCTGGGCGGTGAAGCCAAATGCTTCTCTGGCCCGCATCGTGTCCAGACAGCGGCGGGGTTGGCCGTTGGGTTTGTCTGTCTCCCACACCAGTTCGCCGTCAAAGCCCATTAGCTCACAAATTAGTTCAATCAAATCTTTGATGGAGATTTCATAGCCCGTTCCCAGGTTCACTGGCTCCGGATCGCTGTAGAACTGGGTACCCATCACAATGCCCCGTGCCGCATCCTGGGAGTAGAGAAACTCACGGGTTGGGCTGCCATCTCCCCACACGGGAATGAACTTATCGCCCCGCTCCTGAGCTTCGTGAACTTTGCGAATCAGGGCCGGAATCACATGGGAGCTGCGGGGGTCAAAGTTATCCTCTGGGCCATAGAGGTTAACCGGGAGCAGGTAGATCCCGTCAAAGCCGTACTGCTGCCGATAGGCCTGGAGCTGCACCAGCAGGGCTTTCTTGGCGATGCCATAGGGGGCATTGGTCTCCTCTGGATAGCCGTTCCACAGGTTATCTTCTTTAAACGGGACGGGGGTGAACTTGGGGTAGGCGCAGATGGTGCCCACGCAAACGAACTTTTGCACGCCTGCTTCATAGGCGGCATGGATAAGCTGTGCCCCCATCATCAGGTTGTCGTAGAACAGCTCCGCAGGCTTTTCGCGATTCAGGCCGATGCCGCCGACGTGGGCCGCCAGGTGGACGACGATGTCCTGCTGATCCACGACCCGCTGGCAGGCTTCCAGGGTGCAAAGGTTGTAGTCGCGGGAGCGGGGGATGGTCATCTTTTCGCGGGTGGCACCCGCCGCCAGGAGTTGGGCAACGACCTGTTTGCCCAGGAAGCCTGCGCCTCCGGTGACGACGATGCGCTTGTCCTGTAAGTCAATGGATTGCATAAGAAATTACCGCAGAAATAGGGCGGGGTGAAGGTACGGGACGCAAAGTATGGGGGATGGAGGTGGGCGATCGCCCCCATCCCTTCTATAACCATGGCTCCAAATAACTGTGGCTCACGACAGGCGTGGCTCACGACAGGCGTGGCTCAAATCGCCAGACTTTCAATGCGGGTAGTGGCGTTTTCCAGGTTGTGGTCAGCCACCTTGCCGTTCACCGAAATCAGGCCGAGGGACTTCAGGTCAGCTTCCACCATCAGCGCCACCAATTCGGCAAAGGTCACCGAAGGCTCCCAGCCCAGCTTTTCTTTCGCTTTGGTGGGGTCGCCAATCAACAGCTCCACCTCCGCCGGACGCAGGTACCGCTCATCAAACTCCACATAGCTCTGCCAGTCGAGATTCACATAGCCGAAGGCGGCCTCCAGAAACTCGCGCACCGAATGGGTTTCTCCCGTCGCCACCACGTAATCATCCGGCTGCTCCTGCTGCAGCATCAGCCACATGGCCCGCACATAGTCTTTGGCATAGCCCCAGTCGCGCTTGGCGTCCAGGTTGCCCAGGTAGAGGGTCTTTTGCCGACCGGCAACAATGCGGGCCACGGCACGGGTAATCTTGCGGGTGACGAAGGTCTCGCCGCGGCGGGGGGACTCGTGGTTGAACAGGATGCCGTTGCAGGCAAACAGGTTGTAAGACTCGCGGTAGTTGATCGTCTGCCAGTGGGCGTAGACTTTAGCGCAGGCGTAGGGGCTGCGGGGGTAGAAGGGCGTCGTCTCTGACTGGGGCACCGCCTGAACTTTGCCAAACATCTCAGACGAACCGGCCTGATAGTAGCGCACCTGGATGCCCGTGCGGCGCTGATAGTCACGAATCGCCTCCAGCAGCCGCAGGGTGCCCATGCCCACCGTATCCACCGTGTATTCAGGAGAGTCGAAGCTGACGCGCACGTGGGACTGGGCACCCAGGTTATAGATCTCCAAGGGCTGAGTTTCTTCGAGGATGCGGCGCAGGGTGGTGCCATCCGTCAGGTCGCCATAGTGGAGGAAAAGCCGAGCCTCCTGGTCGTGGGGGTCTTCATAGATGTGGTCGATCCGATCGGTGTTGAACGTGGAGGTGCGGCGGATGATGCCATGAACTTCATACCCCTTCTCCAGCAGAAGTTCACTCAGGTATGAGCCATCCTGGCCGGTAATCCCGGTGATTAAAGCTCGTTTGTGCTGCGTCATTAATTACTCTCCTACAAAACCATGGTTATGGTGAATGGCAATTTGCCTCTCTAGCATTCCGCAAGCATAAATATACCTAACGGTTTAGCTCATTTGATGGTGATGCCCCCGTTAAGTCAACCGGCATCAATCGGCGCAATGCCAATTACTTAAGGTAGGTAGCCACGAATAAACGAAGCGATCGCCAGGTCTACACCCGGCCCGAATGCACACCCCGTCCGCTTGTGAATGGCCCGATACGGATCACTTGCTCAACAATCGCTCAACAATTGCTCAAAGTATTCCCAGTGGAACCCACGCAGATAGTCCGGGGAAATCATGAATTTTTCTTAAATTTCATGAAGCGAGTGGGGGCGATCGCCAGGAGGACGGATTTCGATTGCGGATTCTTCCGGGCAGTCACGGAGACGGGCAGACCTGTTCACAATGTTTACAATAATTAGTGATAGCATCATCCCATCGTGACGAAACGATGCAGTAAATATGACGCCAGCGATTCTCATCGAAAAGCTTCAGAAGCGCTACGGCCAGGTTGAGGCGGTCAAAGACCTGTCGCTGCGGGTGGAACCGGGCGAAATTTTTGGACTGCTGGGGCCAAACGGTGCAGGCAAAACCACCACTTTGCGCTGCCTCTGCACCCTGGCACGGCCCGACTCGGGC